>DASXDC010000016.1:0-2761 GCA_036490855.1 Chthoniobacterales bacterium | reverse complement strand
GGCACTGTGCCGGTTACGTCGCGGAGGGCGTAGAGTTTTTTATCGGCCGGACAGATCGCGGCGCTCTGCCCGATCATGAAAAGGCCGATTTTTTCCAGTTGGCGCAGGGCGCGCGCTTCTTCGAGGTGGATATTAAAACCGGGGATGCTCTCCAGTTTGTCGAGTGTGCCGCCGGTAATCCCGAGGCCGCGGCCGGAAATCATCGGCACCCAGACCTCGTCGCACGCCAGGAGAGGCGCGAGGACGAGGGAGACTTTGTCGCCGATTCCACCGGTCGAATGCTTGTCGACTTTCGGCGGTGAATCGTTGGGATATTCCAGGATCCGGCCGCTCCGCATCATGGCCGAAGTGAGGTGCTGGGTTTCGTTAGGCGTCATTCCGCGAAAGAAAATCGCCATCGCGAGCGCGCTCATCTGATAATCCGGAATCTCGCCGCGAGTGAAGCCGTCGATTAGCTCGACGATTTCGTTAGGCGAGAGCGCCGCTCCGTCGCGTTTGCGCTCGATCAGGCTCGGGATGTGCACGAAGAGAAAGAAGCAGGAAGGATGGAAAGAGTTCCAAGGGTGGCGAATTCGTTAGGCATCATCCAGCAGGAAGGCCATTTCTTCCTTCTTAATTCCTACTTCTTCCTTTTCCTCACAGCCCGATCGGATGCCAGGCTGTCTTCATCTCGACCGTGTCGAGGATCCAATAGGGATTCTCGGCTTGCTCACCGCGCCAATCGACCGGCGGCAGCGCGCGCTCGACGTAACGCTTAATATTAAACCCGCCGCCTTCCTGCAAGGCCGCTCCGACTTTCGCATCGCCCGAGGCGTCGACGATCGCGTTCACATCCATGTGACTCGCAATGTGCGGTGCCAGTTCCGCCGGATTTCCGGAGAGGAGATTCAGGACGCCGCCCGGGAGATCGCTCGTCGCGATGATCTCGGAAAAAGTCAGGGCCGGGAGCGGCTGCGTCGCCGAGGTCAGCACGACGGCGGTGTTCCCGCTCAGAATGACCGGGGCGACGAGCGAGACGAGCGCGAGCAACGGAGGTTCGTTAGGGCAAACCACCACCACGACGCCGGTCGGTTCTGGGATGGTGAAGTTAAAATGCGAGCTCGCGACCGGATTCACCGCACTGAAGATCTGGCTGAATTTATCCGTCCAGCCGGCATAGTGGACGAGACGCTCGATCGTTAGGCTCGCTTCCTCCTTCGCCTTGCCGTGACGACGGCTGGAAGACCGATTCAGTTCCGCTTCCAATTCCGGACGGCGCATTTCCAGCATTTCCGCCGCCCGATAGAGAATCTGCCCGCGCAGGTAAGCGCTCGTCTTCGACCAGCCGCTGAGCGCACTCCGGGCCGAGACGACTGCATCGCGAAAATCCTTCCGCGAAGCCCGCGCGTAGTTTGCGATCACCCGGCCATCCGACTCGGCGACGGCGACGCGACCGCTTTCGCTCCGGACGAATTTCCCGCCGATGAAAAGCTTGTAGGTTTTTTGAACCTGAAGTCGCTCCTCTTTTTTTGCCACGGCGGGAGGATTGCGCAACGGCTTGAAAAAGGAAACGCTAAAGGGATGCTGGCGAGAATTTGATGGAAAAGGACGACTCGATTTTCGTCGCCGGTCATCGCGGTCTGGTTGGCAGCGCGATCGTGCGCAAACTGGAAGCGGAAGGGTTCAACCATCTGCTGACCCGCAACCGGCACGAGCTCGACCTAACGAGTCGAGCGGCAGTCGATGAATTTTTCGCGCGTGAGAAACCGCGCCACGTCGTGGTGGCGGCGGCCCGAGTCGGAGGGATTAAGGCGAACGATGACGAACCGGTCGAGTTTCTGCTCCAGAACCTGCAGATCCAGAACAACGTCATTCATGCCGCCTACGAGAATGGCGCGGGCAAGCTTCTTTTTCTCGGCAGCTCCTGCATTTATCCGAAGCTCGCGCCGCAGCCGATCCCGGAGAGCGCGTTGTTAGGCGGGCCGCTCGAGCCGACGAACGAAGCCTACGCGATTGCCAAGATCGCCGGGATCAAGCTCTGCCAGGCCTACGCGCGAGAATACGGAGCCAACTTCATTTCCGCGATGCCAACCAATCTCTACGGGCCTAACGACAACTTCGACCTCGCCACTTCACATGTCCTCGCCGCGCTCCTGCGCAAGGCGCACGAGGCAAAATTGAGCGGCGCGCGCCAGCTCATCGTCTGGGGATCAGGCGAACCGCGGCGCGAGTTCCTCCATGTTGACGATCTGGCGACGGCCTGCCTCTTCCTTCTCCAGAATTACGACAGGCCGGAGATCATCAACGTCGGCACGGGAGAGGATCTGACGATTCGCGAGCTGGCGGAGATGACTTGTGACGTGGTGGGATTCGAAGGCGAGCTGGCCTGGGACAGATCGAAACCGGATGGAACGCCGCGCAAGCTGCTCGACATTTCGAAGATCGAATCGTTAGGCTGGAATCCGCGGATTCCGCTCCGCGAAGGAATTGCGCGCACGTACGAATGGTTCAGGACGCGCGCTCCGCAGGCGTAGCAGCGACGATTCCCCTGCGGTGAACATTCTTTTGGCACTTCTCGTCGCCGCCGCCATCGGAACCGCCGCGTATTTTTTCATGAAGCAGCCTCGGAGGAAGGGAAAGCGAAGGTAGGCGGAAAGGACCGCCCGCTCCGTTGCCGGAGCCGGCTAGTTTGGAGACCAACACATTCGTCGCGTCTATTTCTTCGCCGTCCCAGGTTCGGCCATTTTGCGGTGCTGTTCCGCAAGGACACTCGCCGGAACGA
>DASXDC010000015.1:0-3062 GCA_036490855.1 Chthoniobacterales bacterium | reverse complement strand
AACGACTTTCGCCACCGGCTTCGGGCAGCCGGACGATGTCGCCTTCGACTCGAATGATAACCTCTTCGTCTCGGATTCGGTGAGCGGCATCATCTATAAAATCACGGCTGACGGCAGCAAAAGCACGTTCGCCACCGGTCTAACTGAACCGCTCGGTTTGGCCTTTGATTCTGCGGACAACCTTTTCGTTGCTGCCCCGCCTTTCATTTTTGAATTCGCTCCGGATGGCGCGCAAACCACCTTTATTAGAAACCCCTCTAACGACCTTGCCTTCCAGCCCTAACGAGCCGTAACCGGCCCGGCGAACGCCTCGGTTCTTGACCTCTGCGAGGTGAAGCGCTGGACCGTCAGCTCCGCGTGTCGGAGAGTGACGCGACTAAAAAAGCGGCCGCACCTGCGCGACGGCGCGCAGATAAACGCGGTGCGGTCCGCCTCGCATCAACTCTTCCTTGATCAACTCGACGAGGCTGCTGTCGCCTGCCGGGAGCAACTGGTCCATCTGCCGGCCACCGGTTCTGCCAAAGGACACGTCGAGCAGATCCGCGCCCGGCTTTTGCGCGATATGAAATTGCGCGCTCGCCGTCCTGAGTTTGCAAGAGCTGATCGGTTCGCCTTCCGCTTCCTGGAGGGTGATGCGAATATCGCCGGCCTTTCCCGATTGCGGACGGCGGAAGCCTAACGAGTCGCCTTCGCGGCTCCCATTTTCCCAGCCAAGCTGCCCCGCCAGCCAGCCGACGAGGAGAAGCGCGGTCGCACGAAAGTCCGGCCGGTATTCGATCTCGAGCGCTTTGATTTCCTCGAGATGATGGTGCGTCGCGGGGTGATCGAAAAACTGCGCGAGCGCGAGCCGGAGGTGAACGAGTCGCACCCAATTCAGATCGCAAAGCACAATCCTTTGGCGCGCTTCCTCCTGCGCCTGCCGGACGAGTTTCATCTGCTCGTCAAAGTTGCTCCATGTCTGGCTGTCATAGATCACGCGATCGACCCAGGCCCAGAGTTGCGGATCCATCGGGGCGCGAAAATTTTCCTGCCACCAAAGATAAAGCGGCAGATCGGAATCGAGCTGCGCGAAAACGATGTTCGGCAAAAGTCCGCATCGTTTTCCGCGGAGAGAAAACGAAAGTTGTTCCGAGCAGACCTGTTTGCTTCCAGCCCGGCTGACGTGACAATGGGCGCTGATCCAGGCCTCGACTCCGCTATCTTCGGCTATTGGATTGGCCGCGATCACGATCGCACGGCAGGCGTGATTCTCGGTGATCTGGGAAAGGAGCGCGGTGTTCTTGCCTAACGAATCGGGCGATTCGCTGTAGACCGCGAGGTTGATGAGCGAGGCGCGCGTCATTACGCCATCACTCGCGTCCCAGAGATTCTTGAGTTCACGATCGATCCGGCCAATCTCAACCGGAATCCCAGCGGTGAACTCTTCAGTGCTCATTGGAAATCGCATTGGCGGAGGCAGACTTCATTACTCCAACGCCCCCGTCACAACCTCCGCCAGCTTCTTCCGTCTCGCGCCAGCAATTCATCCGCTTCCTCCGGACCCCACGAACCGGCTGGATAGTTGCACAAAGGAGGCGCATCTTTTTGCGCCGCCCACGCCTGCTCGATCGTATCGATGAAAGCCCAAGCCTGCTCCACCTCGTCGCGTCGCGCGAAGAGAGTCGCGTCTCCCGCCATCGCGTCGAGAAGCAGACGTTCGTATGCCTCGGGACTCGCTTTCCCGAAGGACGTGCCGTAATGGAAATCCATCTTGACCGATTCGATCCGGAAACTTGTCCCCGGCACTTTTGCCTGCATCCGGAGGGAAATTCCTTCATCCGGCTGAATCCGAATCACGAGCACGTTCTGGTCGATCGCCTGCGATTCGCGATTAAATAAAACCTGCGGCGCCTTCTTGAAGTGAACGGAAATCTCGGTGCCGGATTTCGGCAGCCGTTTCCCGACCCGGACGTAGATCGGCACGTTCGCCCAGCGCCAATTATCGACCAGGAGGCGGAGCGCAACATAAGTTTCGGTCTTCGATTGCGGGTCGACCTTTTCCTCCTCGCGATAAGCTGCGACCGGTTTGCCGCCGATCGCGCCGGCAGCGTATTGACCACGCACCACCTCGGCTTGGACTTCATTTCCCTGGAAGCGCCGAATCGAGCGCACCACTTTCACTTTTTCATCGCGAATGCTGTCGGCTCCAAGATCGGTCGGCGGCTCCATCCCGACGAGGCAGAGGAGTTGCAGGAGATGATTCTGGACCATGTCGCGGAGCGCGCCCGCGCCCTCGTAATAACCGGCGCGGTTTTCCACGCCTAACGTTTCCGCCGCTGTGATCTGGACGTGGTCGATGTAACGCGCGTTCCAGAGCGGCTCGAAAATCGCGTTCGCAAAACGCAGGACCAAAATGTTCTGGGCCGTTTCTTTGCCGAGGAAATGGTCGATCCGGTAAGTCTGATCTTCAGAGAAGGAACTCTGGACGACGCGGTTGAGATGACGCGCTGATTTCAGGTCGGTCCCGAACGGTTTTTCGAGAATGACGCGCGCCCAAGCGCCGTCGGGCGCCTTGTTCAGTCCCGCTTTTTTTAGGTTCTGCACGATCGTCTCAAACTGATCGGGCGAGGCCGCGAAATAAAAGAGACGATTGCCGCGCGTACCGCTCTCCTTGTCGAGGCGATCGAGCCGCTCGGCCAGCTTCTTGTAGCCGGCTTCATCGCCAAATTCGCTCTGATGATAGAAGAGCGATTTCGCAAAACGCTCCCAGATTTCGTCGCGCACCGTTTGCCGGGAAAACTTCCGCGTCGCTTCCTCCATCTCCTGGCGAAATTCATCGTCTCTTTTTGGACGGCGTGCGAAACCGACGACCGCGACGGCTGGCGGAAGTTCGCCATCGGCGGCGATATTATAAAGTGCCGGAACGAGTTTGCGATGCGTCAGGTCGCCGGTCGCACCAAAGATAACGATCGCGCAAGGCTGGGGAACGGAGCGGGTCGAAAGACCTTCGCGGAGTGGATTGGGCTGGAGGTTGTCGGTCATGATAGATTTAATCGAGCAAGCGGCAGCGTAAACAGATTACA
>DASXDC010000014.1:0-24505 GCA_036490855.1 Chthoniobacterales bacterium | reverse complement strand
CGGAATCGATCGCCTAACGATGCTCCTGACTGGCGCGGAATCGATCCGAGATGTCATCCTTTTCCCCCTCCTCCGGCCAAAGCGTGACTAGCTCTTCTTCTTCGCGCTCTGGGGCGTGGCGGCTTTAAGACGCGCCGCGCGTAGCGTGGCTCGCTGCGCCCCGGCGGGCTGACCGGCGACGCGGTAGTCCCTCGGCCAAGTGCGACCAGGCCTGCTCGTAGCCCGGCATGATTTTTCGTCGCCCGCTCGAAGGCGGTGAGGGCCTCGCCATGTCGACCTTCTTTCACGTAGGCGAGCCCCGAGCGTTCCCAGACCGGCGCGTAGTTTTGATTCAGCCTCGCGCCGATGCGCAGGTGATCGATCGCGGCCTCGGGAACGCCGGTGGCTGCGAGACAAAAACCGAGTTGTGATTGGGCGAGGAAATCGTTAGGCGTGAAATGCACCGCGCGTTCCAGCGGGCCGACGGCTTCGGGAATGCGATTCAGGTTGATGTAGCCGGAACCGAGCGTCGCCAGCATGTAGGCGCTGTCCGGCAGGAGATCCGCCGCCCGGAGAATGGCGTGCAAGCTTTCGCCGCCGTTGCCAACTGCACCCAGGCACCGGCGCTGGCGGGCGAAACGTCGATCGCGTGCCGGGTTTCTTCGACAGCCTTTTGTTTTTGTCCGATCCGTTCGCGGCAGGCGCTGAGCAGCATCCACGGCCCTGGCTTTTTCGGGTCCAGCTCGGCAAATTTTTGGAAATGAGGGATGGCGGCAGCGGGCCCGGTTCTGCGCTAGCTCGATGAAACCGATCCAACGGACGGATCGACATAGTTAGGCCGAAGCGCGATCGCGCGATGAAAGGCATCCGCTGCTTCGGCAAATTGCCGCAGGCCGTAGGCGACCGCGCCGTGAACCGACTGCGCGACGGGATTATCGGGATAATATTTCGCGAGCCCGCGGGTGAGATCGAGCGCACGGCTGAAGTTGCGATAGCGAATCGCCTGCGCGAGCCGCTGGACGCTGGGTCGTGTTGGACCTCGTTATGCTCGCGGAATGTTTCGAGGCCGAAGATCGATGATCGAGCGCTGCATCCAGGATCGGCGAACCTCTTTCGTGGTCGCGGGCGCGGCTCACATGGGCGGAGCGAACGGCGTCATCGCTCTACTCCCGGGCAGGCGGTTATCGGGTCGAGCAGTTGTAGCGCGCGACTAGGAAAATCGGTGGCTGAAGTTGGCGCCGGTGTTACTTTAGGAGCCAAATGGAAAAGCCACAGATCACAGCCTACCTCAAGACTCATTGCGGCTGGAGCGGCGGCGTGCGCGCCGTCCTTGCCAAATACAATCTTCCTTACACCGAGAAAGACATTATTCAGAATCCGGCCTTCCGCTGGGAGATGGAAACCAAGAGCGGGCAACCGCTCTCGCCCTGTCTGGAAGTGAACGGCGAGATGCTGGCCGACGTGAGCGGCGAAGAAGTGGAGCGCTACCTAGTCGAGAAACAGCTGGTTCAGCCTAACGACGCCGAGGCCGGTGTGCCGATTAATGCGCCCTGTGCCAACGAGCAGCATGGCGAGCCGGTGAAGCTGAAGTTCTAGGGCTGCGGCGGCGGAGATTTTCCGAAGGAGACTACGCGCTTCCCGCTGCTTTCAGCCACTCGTTAGGCAAATTCTTCTTTTGCCGCTCTGCGCCTTCCGGATCGGCGCTTTCATCCCGCGCCACCTGCGCGTAGATTCCGCCGCCAAACGGCTAATCCGTCCGCCCATCCGATCTCTTTTCGATGAAGCTCTTCGCGCAGACTCGCGCTCGCCGGAAAAAAACCATGCCTAACAAAAAACGAAAGGGCTGGCGCTGGATCCTGGGCTTTTTTCTCGTTGTCCTTCCAATCGCGGCCGCGATTGCCATCCTTTCCTTCTTCGCCGTCTGGGCGCAAACCTTCGACCTGAAGCGCCTCGGCACGATGCCGGAGCGCAACACCGTCTTCGATGTCGACGGCAAAATCTACAGCCGGCTGGCGGGCGCGAACCGCTTGAAAATTCCGCTCAGCAAAGTCTCGCCCCTCTTCGTCCAGGCTCTCCTCGCGCGCGAAGACACGCGCTTCTACGAACATGGCGGGATCGACTGGCGCGGCGTGGCGCGCGCTCTCCTGCGCGACGTCATGAGCGGCTCGGCCAAGGAGGGCGCGAGCAGCATCACCCAACAACTCGCGCGCAACAGTCTGCCGTTAGGTGGCCGCACCATCAGCCGCAAGTTGCTCGAGGCGATGGTGGCGTTGCGGATCGAGCGTGAGCTGACTAAGAATCAAATCCTCGAGCTCTATGTGAACCGGATTTACTTCGGCTCCGGCTGCTACGGCGTCGAGACGGCCTCGCGGGCATATTTCGGCAAACCGGCCGCCCGGCTCGATCTCTCCGAGTCGGCGCTCCTCGCGGGATTAATTCGCAGTCCGAATCGCTTCTCGCCTTTGAAAAATCCTGAGGGCGCACGCGTGCAGCGCGACACCGTTCTCGATCGCATGCACGAGCTGCAAAAAATTTCACTCGCTCAGGAGCAAGCAGCGAAACACGAGAGAATCGCTTCCCACGGACATCGCCAGACCTTGATCCAGGAGAACTATGCGATGGACGCGGTCCAGCGCGATCTCAACGTCATCCTCACCCAAGACCAGATCGATAATGGCGGCCTCTTCATTTACACCACGCTCGATCCCGCCGTGCAAAAAGCGGCAACCGATGCGCTCGATAAACAGCTCGCCAAGATCGAGCGCGAGCCCGGGTTCCGCCATCCGCTCAAGTCGCAGTATCATGCGCCGGCTGAAGGAGTGGACAACGCCATGCCTTATCTGGAGGGCGCCCTCGTCGCGATCGATAACGCCAGCGGCGGCATTCGCGCGCTTGTCGGCGGGCGCGATTATGCGCAGAGCAAATTTAACCGGGCGCTGCCGCCGGCGAATCGTCAGATTGGATCCTCGTTTAAACCTTTCGTTTATACGCTCGCTTTCACCCACGGCCTGCTTCCGGGCGCGGCGGTAAGTGACGGACCACTCCAGCCGGGCGAAGTGCAGGGCGCAGGCAACTGGTCGCCGGCAAATTCCGATGGGCGTTACGGCGGCATCCGACCGGTTTCCTACGGGCTGATTCATTCCCGCAACACCATGAGCGTGCGCGTCGGAGAATTCGCCGGACTCGACGATACCCAGAAAATTGCCAGCACTCTCGGCCTCGGCGCGGACATTCCGCACGGCGCCGCGATCTACATCGGTTCGTTCGAAACCGACCTGAAAGATCTAACCGCGGCCTACACGGTTTTCCCCAACGCCGGCATCCGCAAGCAGGCCTACATCATCGAGCGGATCGATGATCCCGACCACAAACCGATCTATCGCGCGGCGCACGTCACGCTCCCGGCGCTCGATCCGGGGGCGACCTGGATGACGACGCAGCTCATGCAGCAGGTGATGACGGAGGGAACCGCGGCCAGCGCACGTTCGTTAGGCTTCAAACTTCCAGCGGCCGGCAAGACCGGTACGACGAATGATTTCAAGGACGCGTGGTTCGTCGGCTTCACCAGCTCGATCACCTGTGGGGTCTGGGTTGGGTTCGATCAACCGACCACCATCATCCCGCATGGCTACGGCGCCGCCCTCGCTCTGCCCGTCTGGACTCAAGTGATGATGAACGCCGCCACCCGTTATCCGGCGGAGCGATTCCAGGCGCCGGTCGCGATGCAGCAGGCGACTGTCTGCTCGATCTCAAACGCGATCGCGACCAGCGGTTGTGTCGCCGCCGGGACGGCCTACACGATCGACCTGCCGGTTGACAAAGTACCGCACGGCATCTGCAAAGTGCATGGCGGTAACCCAACCCTGCTCGGCCGGCGGGTCGAAGAACTCCAGCAGAAGGTCAAGGAAGTGCCGCGCAGCATCATCCAATCCTTCAAGCGCTTCTTTGGTCGCGGGAATTAGTGGCGCGCGCTGCGTTTGTCACGATTCGTTAGGCAAGTTCCCGTAATCTTCCGGAGTGTCGATATCGACCGCCCCCGCCGGAAAATCGACCCCCGCTACCTCGCCGGGATGCGCCACGACGATCGGCTTCGCACCTTCCTCATCGCCTAACGACAAGAGAGCGTGGAAAAAGGACCAGCCAAAAAGCGCCGGAATTCCCAAGGTTCCCGCGTAAGCCGACGGGACAATTGCCTTCCCGGTGCTGCTGTGCGTTTCAATCAAACGACGGAGGAGCGCCGCATCGACATGCGGTTGGTCGCAGGCCAGAATCACGACCGCGTCGCAATTCCGCGCCGCCTCGACCCCGGCGCGAATCGAACCGCCCAGTCCGCTTTCCCAGTTCTGATTCCAGACGATCTCGATCGGCAGATCGCGCAGCTCGCGCGCGATCCGGTCCCGATCTCGTCCAATCACCGCGATCGCCGGGGAACAGCCGGCCTCGATCGCTGCCTCGACGCTCAGCCTAACGAACGTCTTTCCGCGAAAAGTGAGAAGCTGTTTCGGCTGGCCGAGGCGGGAGGAAGAACCCGCGGCGAGAAGAATGGCGCCGACTTTCACACCAGCGCGACCGCTCGCTCGGGCGGCGCATGAATCGGTTGCTTTCGCTCGCGCAGCGGTTTGGCCTTCGCCTGCGCGAAAACCGTCTGAATCTCCGCCACGATTGCGAGCGCGATCTGTTCCGGCCCTTCCGCGCCGAGATCGAGTCCGGCGGGCGCGAACAGTTCCGACCGGATTTGCACGTTTTCTTCGATCAGCGCATGCAACAGCTGGTCGCGACGACGGCGCGGGCCGAGGAGCGCGACGTAGCGCAGGCCGAGCGGGAGGAGCTTTCGCAACGCGGCATAGTCGCGGCCGTAGTTGTGCGTCTTCACGATCGCGGCCGTCCATTCGTCGAATTCGCCAGAGAAAGCCGCTTCCTCTTCCGCCTCGTGCACGACCCAGCCAAGCGTGTGGGCAAGGGCGCGGAGAGCCGGGCTGTCGGGGCCTTGGCCGACGAGCACCAATTGGAGCGGAGGATGAATTTCCTGCACGAACGCTTCCGGAGGCGCGACGGATAATTGCGGGAGCAACGACGTGCCTAACGAGTCCGTGACTGCGATGCAGCTTCGGCGGTGCGCAATGGCGTCCGCGATTTGGCGCAGAAATTCCGGCGCCAATTTTTCGATCAGGATGTCGATTGCCCCGTTGCACCCGTAGCGAAGCCGGGTGTCGAAGGTAAGCAATTCCGGGATGCCGGTGACGATCACCTCTTGAGCTCGAAAGGCGACTTCCTCCTCAAGACACCCACCGCTTAAAGTTCCGACGGTGCTGCGATCAGTGGCGATCAACATTCGCGCGCCCGGCCGCCGATAACTGGAGCCGTTCGCCCTAACGAGGGTCGCGAGTGCGAGCGGTTCGCCGCGGCGACGCTCGAACTCGGCAATGATATCGCCGATTTCCCTCACGAGAGCAGCTTATCAGGCGTGATCGGCAGGTCGCGGACGCGTTTGCCGGTCGCGTGATAAACTGCGTTCGCGACCGCGGCGGCGATGCCGGTTACGCCAATCTCGCCGATGCCGCGCGCGCCGATCGGATTGAAATCAAAGTCCGGTTCGCCGACGAAGTGTACGTCGATCTGCGGAATATCGGCATTCGTCGCGACGTGATATTCTGCAAGGTTTGCATTCACCGGCAACCCGGTTTTCGGATCGTATTCGGTTGCTTCGGTCAGCGCCATGCCGATGCCCATAACGACGCCGCCGATAATTTGGCTGCGCGCCGGTTTATAAGTCACAACGCGTCCGCAGTTGATCGCCGTGACGACGCGCGTCACCT
The DNA here is from genome assembly GCA_036490855.1 of Chthoniobacterales bacterium. Taxonomy (GTDB): domain Bacteria; phylum Verrucomicrobiota; class Verrucomicrobiia; order Chthoniobacterales; family UBA10450; genus Palsa-1392. The sequence goes on along the minus strand of DASXDC010000014.1, from coordinate 18,710 downwards.
GCACGCGCGGCAGCAACGGATCGATTTTTACTTCGACAAAATGCGCGCCCCATGATTGGAAAGCCTGCTTCTTGTTTTCCTCCGGCTTGCCCAATTTGCTCTCAACCGCGATCGTGTCCTTGCCCGCACGCTTCAAGATGTCGGTGTAGCTGTCCGATTTCGCGTGGTCATTCTTCAATCCGATGCGGCCGGGAGCGATCATCGCGATGTTGTTAGGCGACGCGCCACGCAGCGGCGATTTGGCATCTTTCACCGCGAGATCGGCGAGCGCCTGATGCAGCAAAATTGCGACGTCGTGAATCGCCGTACCCACGGTGCCGGTGGAATTGGAACCGCCGGCGACGGGGCCGAATGGATAATCGGAACTACCGAGCTGGAAGCTGACCTTCTCGAATGGCACGCCGAGCTGCTCGGAAGAAATTTGGGTGAAGGCGGTGTAAGCGCCGGTGCCGAGATCGTGGGTCGCGCATTGCACGATGGCGCTGCCGTCGGCGCGCAAAGTCGCTTTCGCGGCTGCTTCCATTTTGTGCGCTGGATAGGTGCAGGTAGCCATTCCCCAGCCGACGACGAGGTTGCCGTCGCGCATCGAGGCCGGCTGCGGATTGCGCTTCGCCCAGCCGAATTTTTCCACGCCTAACGAATAGGCACTTTTCAAAAATTTCGCGCTGAAGGGCTTTTCCTTGATCGGATGCTTCTCGGCGTAATTCGTTAGGCGCAACTGCACCGGGTCCATCTTGAGCGCGATCGCGAGCTCATCCATCGCGCACTCGAGTGCGTAGGTTCCGGGGCATTCTCCGGGGGCGCGCATGAAGGTCGGCGAGGCGACGTTCACCGGATAAATGTACTCCTCGATCTTGATGTTCGGACTTTCGTACATGACCGCAGTCGAGCGCGCGCCGCACGATTCGGTCCATTGCGCGACCGGCGAGGTGAGGGTGTGACCAACGTGGCGCATCGCTTGCAGCTTGCCGTCTTTCGTCGCGGCGAGCGCGATCGTCTGGCTCGTCGGAGTGCGGTGGCCGGCGCAGGTAAACATCTCCTTGCGCGGGACATGAAATTTTACCGGCCGCCCGACAACTTTCGCGGCCATGCTCGTGAGCAATTCGTGCGGCCAAACCGCGCCTTTGCAGCCAAAGGCGCCGCCGACAAACGGATCGAACACGCGCACATTTTCGAGGTCGAGCCCGTAGGTGCGCGCCATGATGCTCTGCACGCCTTTGACGAATTGGGTCGCGTCCCAGACGGTCAACTTTCGGTCGCCTTCCCAGGCTGCGATCGTGCCCGACATCTCGATCGGGTTGTGCGTTTCCGTCGGTGTGATGTAGGTCTCTTCGATCCTGATGAGGTTGTTGTTCTTGAGCGCGGCGTCGGCGTCGCCCTTCTCCGGCTGCACGCTTTCGCCCTGGTTTTTCTCCGGTTTCTTCGCCTTTTTCTCGGCGTCATCCATCGTCAGAAGCGGCTCTTCCGGCGCGTAATTAACCCGGACTAACGAGGCCGCGTACTGCGCTTGCTCGAGCGTTTGCGCGACAACCAGCGCGACGTACTGCCCGGCGTAATGCACCTTGTCGTCGGCTAACGGATTGCGCTGCTCGATGCGAATGCCTTCCGTACGCGCCGCCCCGCCGCCGCCTTCCGCTTCCTTTGGTTGCGGCGCGTTTTGATGAGTCAAAACCTTGAGCACGCCGGGCGCAGATTCGGCCGCCCTCGTGTCGATCGCCGTGACTGTCGCCTTCGCGAGATCGCTCACCACCGGCCACGCGTGCACGCACTTCGGAATTTCAAATTCGACCGCATACTTCGCCTGACCGGTTACTTTCAGCGGGCCGTCCACGCGATTGCGCGCCGGCCCGAGGATGTTTGAGTTTGCCATAGCTAGATCAATTTGTCGGGTGTGATGGGAAGGTCGCGCACGCGTTTTCCGGTCGCGTGGAAAATAGCGTTGGCCACCGCCGCGGGCGCGCCGACGATGCCGATCTCCCCGATGCCGCGCGCGCCGATTTCCGGCATGTGCGGATCGGGTTTGTCGAGAAACTCGACGTCGAATTGCGGGATGTCGGCGAGGACCGGGACGTGATATTCGGCGAGGTTGGCGTTAACGATGCGGCCGGTGCGAAGATCGGGCAGCGTCGCTTCCATCAAGGCCATGCCGATGCCGAAAACGGTCCCGCCATAAATCTGGCTGCGCGCGAGGCGCGGATTGAGAATGCGGCCGACGTCGTAAACGCCAGTCGCGCGAATGACGCGAGTCTGGCCTAACGAATCCACTTTTACCTCGACGAAAAGTGCGCCGAAAGATTGGAAAGAAAATTTTTCTCGCGCGCCCTTGTCCGGCTTCGCCTTGTGATCAGCTTCGAATTGCGCGTAACCGGATTCCTTCAGCGCTATGCGCAATTTTTCGGAATCGTTAGGCCAACTCCCAACCTGGGCCCTGACGACTTTCTTCAGCTCCGCGCAGACGCCGAGGACCGCGGCACCCACGCTGGCCGTGCCCCAGGACCCGCCGTTCACCGGTGCTTCGGGAAATTCCGAATTGCCGAGTTCGAAATGGATATCGGCCAAGGGCAAACCGAGCGCGTTCGCGGCGAGTTGCGACATCGCGGTGTAGGTGCCGGTGCCGATCTCATGCGTCGCGCTCTGAATCGTTAGGCGGCCATCGGCAGTGAGAATCGCGTGCGCAGCGGTCGGCTGTTGTTTCGCCGGATAAATGGCGGTCGCCATGCCCCACCCGAGCCGGTTGCCCTCGGGGTCGCGCATCGATTCGGGCAGCGCTTTGCGCTTCGACCAGCCAAACTTTTTCGCGCCGCGCTCGTAGCATTCGCGCAAACGCTTCGCCGACCAGGGTAGATTTTTAAATTCATCCTCTTCCGCGTAATTCGTTAGGCGAAATCGCAATGGATCGATCCCAAGTTTCTCCGCCATCTCGTGGAGCGCGCATTCGAGCGCAAAAACCCCCGGCGCTTCGCCCGGCGCCCGCATCGGGCAGGGCGTTGTCAGATTTAAGTGCACCAGCCGATGGCTCACCTCGACGTTCGGGCAGCTGTAGAGCATGCGCGTCATGTTGCCGCACGGCTCCGGATATTCGGCGATCGGCGAAGAATGTGTCGTGGTCGCGTGGCGCAACGCGATCAGCTTTCCCTTCTTCTCCGTGACGATGGAAAATTTCTGCTCGGTGTGGGCGCGTTGTCCCGCCGAATCGAACATCTGTGGCCGGCTGAAAACAATTCTGACTGGTCGCCTAACGAGGCGGGCGGCGGCCGCGGCGAGCAGCGTGTGGCCCCATTGAAAACCTTTCGAGCCAAACGCGCCGCCGACGAATGGACTAACGATCATCACTTTCTCCGGCTGGAGATTGAACGCGTGCGCGACTACTTTTTGCAGCTGCTTGATGCCGCGGGTCGATTCGTGCAGGAGCAAATCGTTAGGCGAAGTCCACTCTGCGGTCGTGGCGATCGTTTCGATCGGGTTGTGATTTTCGATCGGCGTCGAATAGGTGATCTCGATTTTGCATTCGTTAGGCGCATCGGTAAAGGCCTTGGCGATGTCGCCGCGGGTGACTTGCAGTTCCTCTTGTCCGACCCATTTTTCCGGCCGCGTCGCCGTCTTTTCTGCGGCCGCGGAGTCCGTTCGCAAGATCGGCTTCTCGGTCTGAGCGTTGATACGCACGAGCGAAACCGCGTGGCGAACTTTTTCGAGCGATTCCGCGATGACCACGCCGAGAAATTGTCCGACCCAATGCAGTCGATCGTCCTGCAGTGGGACGCGATTTTCTCCCGGCGCACCTGGCTTCGTCATCTCCTCCGGATACGGCGGGAATTTCGGGCAATTTTCGCGGGTCAGAATATCGAGAACACCGGGCGCGGCTTTGGCCATCGACAAATCAAGATTCGTTAGGCGCCCATTTGCGATCGGGCTTTGAATGAACGCGCCGTAAGCGAGTTTGTTAGGGGTAAACTCGGCGGCATAACGCGCCTGGCCGGTGACCTTGGCCGGACCATCCACCCGCACGAGCGGCTGACCGATCGCCGGCGGTAAAGCGATCGCGTTCATCAGGCCATTTTCGCGACAGTGCCGAGCGCCTGAGTGATGGCGCGTTTGGCGAGCTCGACCTTAAAGGAATTGTATTTGTAGCCTTTGGCGCCGGCCAACTCGGCATCGGCCGCGGCCCGGAAGGCTTGTTCGTTAGGCTCTTTTCCGGCGAGAGCCGCTTCCGCTTTGTGCGCGCGCCAAGGTTTGTGGGCGACACCGCCGAGGGCGATGCGCGCCGATTTAATTTTGCCGCCGTCCATCTCCAAAAGCGCGGCCACGCTGACGAGGGCGAAGGCGTAGCTGGCGCGATCGCGCACTTTCAAATAATGCGAACGCTTTGCGACGGGCAGTGCGGACAGATCGACTGCGGTGATGAGTTCGTTAGGCTGAAGATTGGTTTCGACGCTGGGTGTGTCGCCGGGCAGCCGGTGAAAATCGGCAAATGGAATCGTGCGTTCGCCTTTCGGGCCCTGAACTCGGACGACGGCGTCGAGCGCAGCCAACGCGACGCACATGTCGCTCGGATGCGTGGCGATGCATTGCTCGCTCTGGCCGAGGATGGCGTGGATGCGGTTGTAACCTTCGAGCGCGCCGCAGCCGCTCCCGGGATTGCGCTTGTTGCACATCGGGAAGGCGGGGTCGTAGAAATAATAGCAGCGCGTCCGTTGCAGGAGGTTGCCGCCGGTGGTGGCGAGGTTGCGCAGTTGCGGGCTCGCACCGGAGAGGAGGGCCTCGCTTAGAACCGGATAATTGCTTTTGATCAGCTCGTGCTCGGCGAGATCGGAGTTGCGCACGAGGGCGCCGATGCGGAGGCCGCCATTGTTAGGCAACTGTTCGACCCCCGTTAGGGGAATGCGATTGATGTCGACTAACTGCTCTGGATGTTCGACGCCCATTTTCATGAGGTCGATCAGGTTGGTCCCGCCGCCGAGGAATTTGGCATGTGGATTGGCGGCGATGCCGCTGATTGCGGTCTGCTGATCGTTGGCGCGTGAATAGGTGAATGGGTTCATGATCGCGCACCTCCCATCTGGCCGCGGGCTTGTTTGATCGCGTCGACGATGTTCGGATACGCGCCGCAGCGGCAGAGATTGCCGCTCATCCATTCGCGAATTTCGGTGTCGTCTTTGACGTGGCCTTCCTGCACGCAGGCGACCGCGGAACAAATCTGTCCCGGTGTGCAGTAGCCGCATTGAAAGCCGTCGTGATCGACAAAAGCCTGCTGCATCGGGTGCAACTGGTCGCCCTTGGCGAGGCCTTCGATCGTGGTGATCTTGTCGCCTTCGTGGACCACGGCCAACGTTAGGCAACTGTTCACGCGCCGGCCGTTGATGAGCACCGTGCAGGCGCCGCACTGGCCATGATCGCAGCCCTTCTTCGAGCCGGTGAGCTGCAAATTTTCGCGCAGCAAATCGAGAAGCGACGTGCGCGGATCCAGCCGCAGCTTGTGGATATGACCATTAATTTTCAAGTGAACATCGACCATTCTCACCCCCCCATTTTCCGCCGCGACGGGCGCTGTTTGTATCGCACCAAAGCTCATCAGTTGCGGACCGAGGGTGAGCGCCGCGCTCGTGCCAGCGACCTTTTTCAGGAAACGCCGACGGGTCTCGAGACCGCCGAAGATGAGCCACTCATCGAGCGGATCGCGCGGGTGCGAGTCCGGCGCCGTCGAATCCTGTTCATCGGACATTCTGTAGAGGTAAACGAATTTGGGATGCAGAAAAGCCTTACGAAAAAGCGAGATTTCGCGCGCAAAATGAGCTGCAATCCGGCGCCGCGCGCGCAGACTTCAATTTTTCGGCAAGAGGATTTCTTTCGATTCCGGACCGCTGCTCTCGAGCACCTGATGCTCTGCGATCAGGCGAACCCGAACGGTTCGTTTCGGGATGGTGAGCTGGCCATCTCGTCTTGTCATCCTCACCACGATGCGCTCGCCCTCACGCGCCGCTTCGTAATGGGTGAGCGCATACTGACCTTTTTCGAAACCAAAGCCGTCGCCCGCATCTTCATAAAGTTCTCCGCTCGCCCGGCCGTTTTTATCCAGGCAAACCAGCAGCGTCAGCGGATCGAGTGAATTTTCGTTTGTGTTTTGGATCACTTTGCCTAACGGCACGATCGCGCCGCCGCGAATCTTGACCGTCGCCTGGTAGCCGTCTTTTTCGCGGGTTGGATCGACAAGCGAGATCTCGCGCCAGATACCTTGCGGAAGCTTCGGCGAGTCCACCCAGCGGGGAACGACGAGCAAATCTGGTCCGAAAAGAAAAGCGCCCTCTTCTCCGCGCAGGCTGGCATCCTTTGGGTCGGCGAAAAAAACCGGCTGCATGATTGGATCGCCTAACGACGCCGCGAGGTAGGCGCGGGTGTAGAGATAAGGGAGGAGCCGGTAGCGCCGTTCGAGCGCGGTGCGTGCGACTTTCTCGATCTCCGGACCCTGCGTCCATGGTTCGCGCGGCGGATTGTCGATGGAGGTGTGGGCGCGCGAGAAGGGAAAGAACGGCGCGAGCGCGATCCACTTCCCATATTGCTCGGGCGTGATTGGGCCGGAGTAGCCGCCGATGTCAGGTCCGTTCATCGGCTGTCCGGAGAGGCTGAGATTAAGGGACATCGGGATCGACACTTGCAGGTAGCCGGGAGCGGCGTTGTTGTCGCCCGTCCAGGTCGCGGCATAACGCTGACCGCCGAGATGGTTGGCGCGGGTGAGGACGAAGGGACGACGGTCGGGACGCGCGTCCAGCATCCCCTGGCGCGTCGCTGCGACCATCAGCATGCCGTAAACGTTGTGATAGAGGCGCTCCGGACCGGGCGGCAATCCGCCGCCGCCGCGATGCTGATTATCCTCTGGCATCGAGTGATCGGGACCGTCGAAAACCGCCGGCTCGTTCATGTCGTTCCAAACACCATCCACACCCTTGGCGAGATAATCTTTATAAAGTCCGGCCCACCATTGTCGTGTGGTTGGCATCGTGAAATCGGGAAAGACACATGTGCCCGGCCAGACTTCGCCGAGGAAAGTCTGATCATTTTTCGTGCGCACCCAGAGATCGCGCCGGGTGCCGGAGTCGTAAACGAAGTAGCCGGGATTTTTTTTAACTCCGGGATCGATCATCCAGACAGAATGGAAGCCGTGAGCGTGGAGGTAGTCGTTAGTCGACTTCGGATCGGGGAAACGTTCCGGATCGAAAGTGAAACTGCGGTAGCCATCCATGTAGTGGATATCGAGCCAGATGACATCGCAGGGGAGTCTGCGGGCCCGAAATTGATCGGCGATCTCGCGCACTTTTGCGTCGGGATAATAGGAATAACGGCATTGGTGGAAACCAAGCGCCCACTTCGGCGGCAGCGGCATTTTGCCCGTGAGCTCGGCGAGCGCACGCAGAACGGCTTGGGGTGATTCGCGGTCGATGACCGCGACGCGAAAAGGCGCGCCTTCTGTCTTGAAAACGATCTCGTCGGATTCGGTGCGGAGAGTCGCCTTCCAAGTGCTGTCGAAAAGGACACCGAAAGCAGTTCCATCCGGACGCAGGCCCAGAACCCATGGATGCGACTGGTAAAGCCGCGGGGACTTGAGGTCACCGTAGGCAAAACAATCGGTGTTCCAGACCACGATCGATTTGCCATTGCGCAAAAGCGGCCCGGTGACTTCCCCGGTGCCGTAAAGGCTCGATCCCGCCGGCACGTTGAGGGAAGCGCCGGCCTTTCCCTCCTGCTGAAAAAATTGCGGAATCAATTTCCAATCCGCGCCGATTTTGCTGCGTTCTTCTGGTGGCGCAGCGAAGGCGAACGATGGCGTCCGGACGGGATTGTAACCCTGCGGCACGAAAAGCGCGATCCCGTCGCCGATCCGCGACTGGCGCTCGATCGGGGTCGCCTGGCGATCGGAGGCGAAGGTGAGCTGGAGGGAAACGAGGAGCGCGGCGGGAAGAAGAAGTTGGAGGCAAAACAGTCGTTTCATAGTGGACGCGGCCCGCTCGACGACAGCCAAGTCCCGCAGCGGAAATGGCTGAGAGATGCTTTCGCGCTCTCGATTGGAAGAGGACGGGCATTTTTTCCGAAGGCTGGATTCGGTCAACAGTTAAACCTCCTCTGAAAAAAACCTTCGCCACGCAGGCCGCGCACGGGAAAACTTAACTGTTAACCGCGACCTGGCTTGTTGCTCACAGGCGCAAATTTACTCTCCCCATCCGTTAGGCGGAGTGCGGCAAAAACGCCGCCGGAACATCAACGAAAGTCCAAACAGGATCAGGGTCGGAATTCGTTAACGGAAAAGTCCAAACCAATGAAAGCTTCAAACTCAATCAAATGCCTCGCGGTTGCGATTGCGGCGGCTGGTTTCGTCGGCTCCGGCGACAACGCGTATGCGGACGGCGGAATCTTCGGCAGCGATGAAGGTCTTCAGCTCAACGGCGGGGCGTTCACCTTCTACGAAAACACACTTCAGACCGACCCACGTCACGCTCCGCTTGTTTCAGGTGGCGTGACGGCAGCGCCGACGCTCGTCACGACCGGCCTGCCGGCGAGCCTTGGGAACTTTAATCCTTTCACCGGCGACTCGCTCCTTCTCATCGGCGGCGAAGCGCTCACCTTTAAGAACGGACCGACCGATGTGACCGGCGCGTCTGTGAATTACAGCATCGATGGCGGCGCCTTCAGCTCGATCAGCCTCACCTTCAACGAGGACAACGTGAATGGAATGAGCGGCGATCAGCGCTGGGCGAATACAAATTTCGCGATTAATCTTCTCTCCGGGCAGAGCATGGGAACCCACACGCTCTCCTTCTACATCAGCGCAACGACAAATGGCAATGGGGCCGACCCGACCGTTTTCGATAACAACGGAGGCGCGAACTTCAACACCACTTTCACCCTCGTGCCGGAACCGAGTACCTGGGCGACGCTGTTGGTCGGCCTCGGAATTCTCATCGGTGCACAGCGTCGCCGTCGCCGCCTCGGATAGTCGCCTTCGATCGTAGACGGGTTGAGACATCGGGCCGCATGGATTTTTCCATGCGGCCTTTTCCTTTCGGGCGCAGCATGGTTCGCCGGACGATTAACTGTCTACTTCGCTGTTGACCCAGCTCCCTCCCGGTCCTCATAATTTGTTCATGGCCGACGTGCCAACGATTCGTACCCTCGCCAAAATGGCGGGTGTTTCTTCCGCCACTGTCTCGCTCGCTTTACGCAATCATCCGCGGATTCGGCCGAAGGTGCGGGAGCGTATTCAGCGCATCGCCGACGAAGTCGGCTACAGGCCGAACCCGATCGTCTCCCACCTCATCGCACAAGTGCGCGCGAGCCGTCGCGCCAGTTACCAGAGCACGCTCGGCGTCGTCTTCACCACCACCGACCCGGGCCATCTCCAAGTGCCGACTTTTCGGGAATGGATCAGCGCCTGCGAAAAACGAGCGCGGCAGCTCGGCTACGGCTTTGATAAATTCGTCCTGCTGGAATCCGCCATGTCGCCGCAGCGCCTGATCAAGATTCTCGACGCCCGCGGTATTAAGGGACTCTTCAAGCTCGGGCCTTTTATGCGTGGCGCGATTCCCCCGGAGTTTGACATCATCTGGGAACGATCGGCTACGATTGTCCTCGGCGCCCGCCCCGTTCGACCGGCGCTCTCCGCGGTTATGAACGATCAATTCTCCACCGTCCGTCAGGCGATCGAGAAAGTGACGCGGCTCGGTTACCGCCGGATCGGCTTATGCGTGAGCGCGAAGATCGAAGAAGTCGTGGAGCATCGTTTTGTGGGCGGATTCCTCTCGGCGCAGAGCGTCCTCGAGCGGGCTGATCACGTGCCGGCTTTCCCATTCGAATATAACGAGCCGAAATCCTTTCAGCGCTGGGTGAGCCGGGAAAAGCCCGATGTCATCCTCACTCTTCATCCGGAGATTCGTGGCTGGCTCGGAGCGATGAAAATGCAGGCGCCAAAAGACATCGGCCTGGTGCACCTCGATCTCTGCGCGGAATTGCAAGGATGGGCCGGGATACGGCAGAACAACGATCAGATCGGCGCCGCAGCGGTCGACATGCTGGTTGGTCAGTTGCACCGCAACGAGATCGGTGCGCCGCCTTTCCAGAAATGCATCATCATCGCCGGCACCTGGGTTCCGGGAGAAACCGTGCGCGCACTTAAGAAGCGGGAGAGACGATAGAGTCGATCGCTGCGGTCAGCGCCTGATTGAAAAAATTCTCCGGGGGAAACGGCGGCGAGAGATGAGCGGGTGAGGGGAATCGAACCCCCGTATGCACGCTGGGAAGGTGCCGTTCTGCCATTGAACTACACCCGCATGAAGTAGTTGAGAGTCTTTAGCTGAGAGTTGAGAAAGCGCAACTATTGCCAGGAGATCACGTCGTCGTCATTCGTCCCGGTCTTTGTCTGGAGCGGGCCCCGGAACAGTATCAGATTTTTGGTCGGTACCGAAAGACCATGCGATGACGCCCCCATTAACGTTGTCCGCGAAGCCGGCATTTTGCTTGTAGGGATTGGGTGCGACCAAATTGTCGTAGGTGGTATCCATCCGAATCACATACGGGCTGCCCCAAGGATCGTAGTACTGGCCGTCCTTGCCGCTGATACCTGAGCGCGGGCTGTTGTCGTCTTTCACGGCGGGCGGCGTCATGAAGACGATATTCTTCGGATTGGCCGGAGGCGTCAGATGTTCTTGGGCGCGAAGGATGTTAAAAAGCGTATCGTTGGTGTTCCCGTTCTTGCCGTCAATCGTCAGGTCGGCAACATCATAACTCAGAGGATACTTCCCATACTCCGCATAGTAGGCGTTCACGGCCGTCACGATCTGGGTCAGGTCATTCTTCGCCTGAGTCCGTTTGGCCTGTTCCTGCACACCACGGAATGCCGGGAAAAGCAGCGCCATCAGGATGGCGATGACCGTGATCACAACGAGCAGCTCGATGAGTGTGAAACCGGATCGCTTTAGGTCCATTTCTGCATCTGCTCGGGGAAGGGACATTGCGCGCAGTCGGAGTCGTCTTGCAAGCAAAAGTCTTCGTAGATCTGGAGGAGACCCTGCTGCCGCGCCACGGTGCGAAGAAAGGTGGCGCGGCGCGGATCGTCGCCGAAGAGCCGGCTGGCCGCAGTCTCAACTCGACGATTCGTAAGGCGAGCAGGCAGTTGCTGATATTCCAGCCGGCTCTCGCGGTTCCGCGCCTGGCGAAAAGGCACGACCACGTTGGCGAGAATCTCCGTGATACGGCTCTCCCCGACCAGCGCCATCTCAGAGGGCGCGGCTGCGCTCGTCAGAGTGTAGTGGAAACTCCAGTAGGGGTGCCGGAGCGCGAGGAAGAAGTGGCGCGCGGCGGTCAGGTCGGTTGCGCCTAACGAATGGTGGAGTCGTGGCCATTGTGCCACGATCGCGGCGAGCGCGCCGAGGCGGCGCTGCGGGTGATTCAGCGGCCGCGAACCATGCAAACACCAGGTGGGCGTGGGAAGGATGAGCCGCTCCAGTTCCGTCCGCCGTGGCCACCATTTATCCCAGAGGACGCGCAAATAGCGCCGCGTCCCTGATTCGAAACCAGCGAGATCAGGCGCGCTTAAAAATCCGGCGAGGCCAAAAAGGGTCGCTTCCGCGTCCTCCAGATGACTGCGAAGTCCCTTCGCCGGCAGCCGCTGCGCGAGGAGAGTGAAAGGGAGTTTGTTCTGCTTGTAGCCGAGAGCGGCCGCCAGCTCCTGATAAACTGCTTCCTCCGCCCCATGCAATTCCGTCAGGCGCTGTAGTCGCTCAGTTTTGCGCCGGAGACGAAAGTCGGCGGCGGCTTCGAGAATGTCGGAAATCTTTTCCGCCTCGAGATTTTGCAAGGGCGCGTGGCACCGCCCTGGCCGCGCAAGCGGGAGAGGATTTGTCAGCCCCGCCGGCAAGGTCGCGAGGTCGACTTGCACCTGCGGGACTTGCCGGTGGCTGCTCGTGCGGGTGAAAAATTCCCGGCCGCTCGCTTCCACAAAAGCATGCAGCACGGTTTCCTCGAAAGCCGGATTGGTCGCGTGCCCGTGGATTTCCCAGTTTGCCGCGGCGATTTCGAATTCGATGCTGCCGCGTACGACCGCTTCGCCATCGATCCGGATGACCGCGTCGGAAAAGTCCGGACCGGCCTCGCGATTCCAAGTGCCGAATTGCACGATCTCGATTATCTCGCCGGCGGTGCCGGTAAATGTTCTTCCAAAATCGCCGGCAAACCAACGGGCCTGCAGCTCGAGCTCACTCTCGGGCCGCGGGAGCGGAAAGAGCGGGCGCTCGCGAATGCGTGCCGACGCGAGGAGCTGCGCGTAGCGTTCCCAAGGGGACATGTCCGCAGGCTAAAGCGGCCGCACGAATCGCGGCAAGCGCAAAAGCGGAGAGCAGATTTGTTTTGCACAACAGGCCGCCGCCCGATAAACCGGCTAACGAACTCAACCAGGAAAAACCAAATGAAAATCAAACTCCCAATCACGGCCGCGCTTTGCGTCGCGGCTTTTATCATCGGCTCGCCCTTCGGGGTATCGGCGAAGGGTAAGAAAACCACCATGGCCACACCGGAAGGGAGCGCCTCCCCAGCCATGGCCAAGCCGCATGCGATTCCGTTCCGCGGCAAAGTCATGTCCGTCGACGGGAGCACGAAGACGTTCATGGTCGGGAAGCGAACCTTCACTGTGACCGCTCAAACCCAAATCACAAAGGACGGTGCGGCGGCGACCATCTCTGACCTGATGACGGATGAAAAAGTGAGCGGGTCCTATTACAAAAAAGATGGCGGCACGCTCGAAGCGAAGACGGTGAAAATCGGCGCCAAGATGGAGACGCCATCCAAGGCGATGACCGGCGCGGAGAAAGACAAGGCCGCCGCGACGAAGCCGACGCCGTAGCTCCCGTTCCCCAGAGCGCGACGCTTCAGAGTCCCGCCGCGACGCGAAGGTCTTCGACGAAGAGCGCATATTCGCGGGCGCGTGATTCTTCATCCGGCTGTCGGAGGAGAGAGGATGGATGTACCGTCGTCACGACCCGCTCCGCCAGCTCCGACTCGAGGACCTTTCCGCGCTCGCGCGTGACTCGGAAGGAGGAACCGAAGAGCGCCTGCGCCGCGGTCGAGCCGAGACAGACGAGAACATTTGGCCTAACGACGCGCAGCTCCGCCTCCAGCCACGGCCGGCAGGCGGCGATGTCGCGTGAGCTCGGCTTTTGGTGGATGCGGCGTTTGCCGCGCGGTTCCCACTTGAAGTGCTTAACCGTGTTCGTGACGTAAACGGAATTGCGATCGATCCCGGCTTCCTCAAGTGCGCGATTGAGAATCTGACCGGCTGGTCCGATGAATGGTTTCCCGCTCAAGTCTTCCTGGTCGCCCGGTTGTTCGCCGAGCAGCATGATGCGCGCTTCTTTTCGGCCTTCGCCAAAAACCGTCTGAGTCGCGTCTTTGTAAAGCGGGCAGGCGGTGCAGTGGGCCGCAGCCTCGCGCAACTTCGTTAGGCTGCCGGTCGCGGGCGTGGCTGCCGGGTGCCACTCATCGGTCGATTTCTTGGCCGCGCTTTTTTTCATCATTGTCTCGACCCGCTGCGGCGCCTCACGCAGGAGCGTCGGGATCAACTGAGCCTCCGGCAGATCGCGCCAATATCTCTTCGGCATCTCGGCCTGCATCGCGTGCACTTTTACGCGTGCCGGATTGAAAATACTTGCGTAGTAGGTGCGCCACAGTTCTTGCATCTCATCGTCCTCCGGCGCTTCCGCGCGCGTTCGTCCAGGCGTAAAGGAGAGAACTGAGCCATTCCAGTGCGCGCAGCGTTTGGAGGTAAGAATCGACCAGTGCAGTGAGGCGAAGCGGTCGGCAAAGAAGGACGCGTTGTGTTCCACGATGTGGTGCTGCGGCTCGAACCAGGCGACGAACCAGTTTTCCGCGCCGCGCCTCACTTCGCGAAAGCGGACAAAGGCGCGCATCTTGTGAATGTCGTGCCTAACGGATTTCTCGTACTCAAGAGCCAGGACGACATCGGGCTCGATCGCGACCTCGAGAAGGTGCGGCTCGCCGTGCGTCAAACGCCAGATCAGGCGGTAGAGCAGCGCCCAACGGTCCGCGGCGCGATGGAGGGCGACGAGACGCGCGAGAGCGAGGAAGCGTTTCGGCACGCGAATCTCCCTCGCAGTGGGCGGGCCGTCCGCCTCTTCGAAAAGATGGAGCGCTGGCTGGTCGTGACCGATTTCCTCCCAAACAATTTCCTCCGGCGCGCGAGCACGCTGCAAAGCGCGGCGCGCCACGATCTGCCAGTGCGCGAAATCGGGCAGGAAGGAAATCTGTTCCACGCCGATCTAAAACTGCCCGCTAATGACGGAAGGCTCGAGCGCGAAAAGGTCGAGTTGTTTTGGCCTAACGAGAAGCGACCGGAGATCGTCGCGCTCCAGGATGCGATTCCCGGGATTTGTCTCGGTGGTGCTGATGAAAGGAAGCAGTCTTTTCATCGACAAATGGAGGCAAACAAGATCTTCGAGCCGCAACTTATGCCAGCGGCGGACGCGCAGAATCCGCTCGACACTTTTTGTTCCGAGCCCAGGGACGCGGAGGAGAAGAGAACGCGGCGCCTTGTTCAGATCGACCGGGAATAACTGCCGATGCCGGATCGCCCAGGCGAGCTTCGGATCCATCGCGAGGTCGAGGTTGGGCGCTTCGCTCGTCGTCAACTCGTGAGCCGCAAAACCGTAGAAGCGAACCAGCCAATCCGCCTGGTAGAGCCGGTGTTCCCTAACGAGTGGCGGCGCCTGCAGCGGCAGCTTGCTCGAAGCGTCGGGAATTGGGCTGAAGGCCGAGTAATAGACGCGGCGCAATTTCTGCCGCGCATAAAGCGATGAAGCCTGCTTGAGGATCGTCGCGTCGGAGGCATCCGTCGCTCCGACAATCATCTGCGTGCTCTGCCCCGCGGGCGCGAAGGCAGGCGCCCTGCGCGATTCTTTCCGCTCGGCTTTGGCCGTCTCGATGCGCGTCTTGATTGCGCTCATCGCGCGCTCAGTGTTCGCGAAATTTTTATCGGGCGCGAGCGTTCGCAGCGCGGCCGGCGTCGGCAGTTCGATATTAATGCTGATCCGATCCGCCCAACGTCCCGCTTCTTCGATCAGTGCCGGGGATGCTTCCGGGATGGTTTTGAGATGAATGTAACCGCGGAACTGGTGCTCGACCCGCAGGGTGCGCGCGACCGCGATCACCTGCTCCATCGTGTAGTCGGGATTGCGGATGATCCCGGAGCTGAGGAAGAGCCCCTCGATGTAATTACGCCGGTAAAAATCGAGCGTCAGCCTAACGACTTCGTCCGGGGTGAAGCGGGCGCGCTCGACGTTGCTCGAGGCGCGGTTGATGCAGTAGAGGCAATCGTAGATGCAGAAATTCGTCAGCAGAATTTTCAGGAGTGAAACGCAGCGGCCATCCGGCGTGTAACTGTGGCAGATCCCGGCCCCGGTGGTGGAGCCGAGTCCGCCTAACGAGCGCGAATTGCGTTTCGTCGTTCCGCTACTCGCGCAGGAGGCGTCGTACTTCGCGGCGTCGGCGAGAATGGCGAGTTTGCGGTTCAGGTCCATGCGGCGGCGCAATCTCCGGCAAAGTCGTCGAAATCGCCACTCGCACGACGGTAACGCCGCTGCTAAATCCGGTTTCGTGTCGTCGCTGGATGCCATGATCGAAACCCCGCGTTTGATCCTGCGGCACTTCGTCGAGACCGATCTCGAGGCGCTCGCGGTGCTGATGGCGAATACTGATTTCATGCGCTTTTCGAGCGGTGTTTTCAGTCGGGAGGAGACGGAGCGTTTTCTCTTCGACCGCATCATCGCCCCGGCGCGCGCCGGTTTGCCGAGTCAATTCGCGCTCATCCTGCGGGAGGAAAATCGATTGATCGGATACTGCGGATTTTTTCGGCAGGTGGTCGACGGCGTGGACGAGATCGAAATTGGCTACCGACTCGATCCCGCCTTTTGGAACCGCGGGTTGGCGACGGAAGCGGCCCGGGCGGCGCGCGATTATGCGTTCGATGAATTGAAGATCGAGCGCGTCATTTCCCTTATCCATCCCGAGAACCACGCCTCCCGCCGCGTCACGGAGAAGAATGGGATGATCCTGGAAAAAGAGACACTCTTCCGCGGTTCACCGGCTCAGGTCTTCGCTCTGGCGTGTCGGCGCTGATTCGCAGTGGCGTTTCAAAAATTCGGCCGCCAGCGCGCGATAAGCTTTCGCGCCGTTGCCGCTCGCTTCGTATTCGAGAATGCACTTGCCGAAACTGGGCGCTTCGCTCAGGCGGACGGTTCGTGGAATCACCGTCTGGTAAACGCGCGGGCCGAAATGCTCCCGCACTTCGGCCACGACCTGCGAGCTCAGGTTGGTGCGGCCATCGAACATCGTCATCAAAATTCCTCCCAACTCGAGACGGCCGTTCGCTCCGGAATTGCGCACCTGTTCGATTAGCCTAACGATTTTGACCAGGCCTTCGAGGGCGAAGTACTCGCATTGAATGGGGGTGAAGAGTTCGTCGGCCGCGGCGAGAGCGTTGGTCATGAGAATGCCTAACGACGGCGGGCAGTCGAGCAGGACGTAATCGAAAGTGTCGTCCTCGCGCAGGACGCGAAGGGCTTGGGCGAGCCGGGTGAGGTGATCGTCCATCCGAGCGATCTCGATTTCGGCCCCGGCCAGATCGATGTCGGCTGGGACAATGAAGAGTTGCTCGAGCCGGGTCGGGAGAATTTTCTCCGTCACCGGATCGTCGCCTAACAATGCTCCATAAAGGCTCTGCCCTTCCAGGCCCTGTAAGCCGAAGGAACTGGTGGCGTTGCCCTGCGGGTCGAGATCGATCAGCAAAACGCGGCTCTTCTTTTCCGCGAGTGCGGCGGAGAGATTCACCGCAGTCGTGGTCTTGCCAACGCCGCCTTTTTGGTTGGCGATCGCAACGACTTTCATCGCGGGACGATCTGGGTGCGGAGCTCGAAAGTGCGTCGGCCGTCGGCTTCCTGCCAGAGAAGCTGGTCGGGAGCGGGCAGCATTTCAGTGACTTCAAGCTGGCCGGATTTTGTGAGCCAGCGATGGAAAATTTCCAGGAAGAGGTAACTTTCGAAGTCGATGTAAACCGGTTTCGTATCCTTGTCGCGACCTTCGACGCCGCTCCGCCGCAAGGCTTGCTCGGTCGGCCGAATGTAAACGTGGCGCGGCAAATCGCGGGCTGCGCGCAGGCGCTCGATCGCGAGGACAAGATCACGTGAGACGCCGGTGAAATTGCCCGCGCCCAGTTCTTCGAGATCAACGATCCAACTGCGGCGTTGCACGACAACGTTGCCGCAGCGCAGCCGCGGAGTGTGTTTGCCTAACGAGAAGCTGAAGGGATGGAAGCCGAGCGGGATGACCCAGCCGCGCGCGAAGGAACCGAGAAATTGACGCGTCTGGCGGGTGCGAACTCCGACGTCAGCCGTTTTTTCGTCGACGAACACTTCGGTGTCAGCCGGATGAAAAGTTTGCCAATTACCCTCCGAGCGCTGGTCGGCGACGAAGCGCGTCGAGCCCGGCAAGGCGTCGAGTCGTACGACGGTCGTGGCAGTAAAATCGGCCGCGAAATAACCGTAGAAGAGATTGGGCTGCCCGAAAAGCGTTTGCTCGAGCGCTTGGGACAACGCGGACTTGTCGGGGCACGCCCAGTAAAATCCATGGTGGATTAAGGCAACCGGTGGATGCAGCTCGGCCAAAATCCATTGGTAATCGCCGGCGGCGACGGCGTCCACGGAAGCGGCGGCCAATTGCAGATCGGCTGAGGGGTAAGTGAACTCGTCGAAATGCAAAAAGGAAAATTCCCGTCTGACGAAATGACAGTCTTCCGCGGTCAGCTCGATCTCGGGCGCATCCACCCGGTCCTGCATTCGATTGCGAAATGCCGCCTTTACTTCGGCAAAGGCGAGGTGCGCGAAAACGACCATGCCCGGCCCGGTGAGCGGCATTTTCGCTTCCGCGCAATGACGGAGAAACTTCGGCAGGGGCACGGCGCCATTCTCAAGCGGCAATTGTTCGAGCAAACCGCGCAGGCTGGCCGCAACGCGGCTCGCGACGAAGGCATAATTATCGCGCCAGAGGTCGATCCACGGCGCCGCCTCGGTCGCAACTTCGTCGAGGAGACGTTCGCTGATCGAGAAATTGCATTCCCGGAAACATTCTTCGCCAATCGGATTGCTCGCTGCGTAGAGAAAGCGTGTCGCCGATTTCTGAGCGCCGAGCTTCTCGAGGCGCTCGGCCGCTTCTGTGATGAGAGTGAGCCGAGCAAGTGGCGCTTGGATGTTTGCAAATTTTTCCTGCAGTTCGGCGAGTGGTTGAAGCTGCTCGAGCCAGCGGATGCGCAGGACTCCATCGCGCCAGCGGGTCAGATCGCGAAGGATGATGTCGAAGGCGCGGGCTTCGAGAGCGGGGACTTCCACTTCCCAGCGGATAAAATTCTCCCGCGCCAGAGTGCTGAGCATCTCAAGAGGCGCGCCTAACGAGTGGGCCGGGATAGTTCCATCGCAGCGATCCAGGAGCGCGCGGGTCGCCCGGTCGAGGGTTCGAGTTTCGCCTGTGGCAAAAATGAAGCGACCATCTTCGAGTCGACCGTTCGGGTGAAGACGAGGTGAGAGCTCGGCGGCAGTCTCAGGGTCGGCGTTAATCGCCGCCGCCACGCCATGCGCGGCCCAACGCTCCAGGAAGGTTTCGCGCTTTAA
>DASXDC010000013.1:0-10428 GCA_036490855.1 Chthoniobacterales bacterium | reverse complement strand
TAGGGGTGTGGTGGAGTGATGGAGTGATGGAGTGATGCGGTTGCACCAAAACTCCGATACTCCATTACGGCACCACTCCGATGCATCGCTATTTTTTGTCGTTCCATTTCAAAACCAAACCGTGGAGCGTGCCGCCGAGCTCGATCAACTTCTCCTTGTCATGCACCATCTGGTCGCGGGTGTAGCCGGTGATGGCGTAGTCTTTTCTCAGGAAAATCGCCTGCTCCGGGCAGACTTCCTCGCACATCCCGCAGTAGATGCAGCGAATCATGTCGATGTCGAATTCCTCCGGGTATTTCTCCACCTTGGCGAAGCGGTCGCCTAACGGAATCTCGCCCGGCACGATCTTGATCGCGCGCGGCGGACAGATGAATTCGCAGAGCTGGCAGGCAACGCAGCGGACGCGATCGCGTTCGTCTTTCACCAGGGCGGGCGCGCCGCGGTAGTGATCAGGCAGGTGGCTGTCCCATTTCTGCTCCGGGTATTGCATCGTCACCTTGGTGCGACCCAAGAGCATGTTCTTGAGGTGGCGAAAAGTGATCGCCATCCCGCTGAAGATCGCGGGAAGGTAAACCTTCTCCGACCAGCTCAGATTTGGGCGTCGAACGGTGATGGCCATGGTTCAAAGAAATTTGGAAACCAGGAAGCCAGGAATTTGGGAAGGCCCGACTCCTGTCTCTTTTTCTGGTTTCGTGGCTTCCAAATTCATTTCTTACTTCGGCATGTAAGCGATGATGATCGCTGCGATGAAGATGTTGACGAGCGCGATCTCGAAAAAGAAAACCCAGCCGAGCCGCATCAATTGATCGTAGCGAAAACGCGGCAGAGTCCAGCGGACCCAGATGAAGAAAAGGAGGAGGAGGCTGACCTTGGCGAAGAAACAAAAGATGTTGAAGAGGCCGCCGAGCACGCCGCGCCAGCCGCCTAACGAGCCATCGATCAGGAGCCAGTGGAAGCCGTGGGCGTGATCCCACCAGGGCACGGGCAGATGCCAGCCGCCAAGGAAGAGGGTCACGATGATGGCCGAGCTGGTGATCATGGCGGCATATTCGCCGAGGAAGAAGAGGGCGAATTTCATCGAGCTGTATTCGGTGTGGTAGCCGCCGACCAGCTCGGTTTCGGCTTCCGGGAGGTCGAACGGGAGCCGGTTCGTTTCCGCGAAAATCGCGATCGTGAAGACGACGAAGGAAATGAACATCGGGATCGTGAGCAGCCATTTCCAAATGTTGGTCGGATCGCCGAGGAAAGGCGCGATCATCCAACCGTTCGCGATCTGGAATTGGACGATGGTCGTGAGGCGCAGCTGCCCGACGAGAAGAAAGATCGGGATGACGGCCAAGCCTAACGAAAGCTCGTAGGAGATCATCTGCGAGCTGGAGCGGACGCCGCCGAGGAACGGATATTTCGAGTTCGACGACCAGCCGGCGATGACGATGCCGTAGACGCCTAACGACGCGATGGCGAAGACATAAAGGACCCCGACATTAATGTCGGCGATCACCATCGGGACGCCGAAGAGCGTGCTCCCGAAGGGCACGACCGCGATCGTCATGATCGCCGGCACCATCGCGAGACAGGGCGCGAGCCAATAGTAGAATTTATTCACGTGCGCCGGCGTGAAATCTTCTTTGAGGATGAACTTCATCGCATCGGCGATCGGTTGAAAAAGTCCGGCGGGGCCGACGCGGTTCGGTCCAAGACGATCCTGGATGAGCGCGCTGACGCGGCGCTCCGCGTAAACGCTGTAGGAAACCATCGGGAGGATGATAAGGAAAACGATCGCGACGATCTTGAGGAGCGTGGTGAGGACGAAAAAAGTCATCAGTGGTGCGGCGCTTCTTCCCGCTCCTGTTCGAGCACCTTGTCCTCGACAACTCCAGCCGGCGGGTCGGGCGATTGATGGGCCTGCAAAATCTGTACGCCGAGATCGCTGATGCGGCTTAACGTCAGCCCGGAAAATTCCGGCACCGCCTCGCTCATTTGCCGAAAGACATCCTCAATCGTGTAAACGGAATTGCTCCCGCCGGTCGCCATGAGCAGGTCGCGCAAAATCTCCCAATCATCCCGCGCCGCTCCCGGCCCCCGCACGGAACGGTTGAGACGTTGCAAGCGCCCTTTGCCATTGATCATCGAGCCGCGCTTCTCGGCGAAGCCTAACGACGGCAAGACCGCGGTGGCGAAGCCGGTTGTTTCGTTCGAGAGCAGATCCATGACGACATAGACCGGCAGTTTTTCGAGGTGCTCATTGGTGATCCCGAGGCGGAGCGGATTTTCGCCTAACGAAATCAGAGCACGCACCTGACCGGAGAAGATGGCGTCCTTGATATGCTGCAGACCGTCGCCCGCGTCAGAGCCGATCTTCAGGAGCCGGGCGCCGCTGGTGTTTGGATTGCGATCGGCACTGAGGAGAATATCGTCGCTCTCGCCCGTGCGCGGGACGATGTCGACGAGCGTCACGCCTAACGACTCCGCCAGGCGTGCGGTGAGCCAGAGTTCTTCGTTCGTCATTCGACCGGAAGCGAGGATGGCGATTTGCCAGCCGACGAACGGTCGAAGCAATTCGGCGACGCTCCGAATCGCGTTCGCCCAGGTCGAGGGCTGGAGCTTGTTCTCATCGCGAATGAGCGGCTCGAGCAGGCGGCGATCACTTTGCAGGTAATCAAAATTCAAACGCCCGTAATCACACATCCAGCAGGAATTGACGGCGTCGTTTTCCCGCGGCGTCTGCCGATAAATCTCATCTTCGCGTGAGCCGATGAGGGTGTTGCAACCGGTCGCGCAGCTCGTGCAGAAGCTCTTCGTTTCCTTGAGAAACCAGACCCGCATCTTGAAACGGAAATCTGCCGAGGTGAGCGCGCCGACCGGACAGATGTCGACCGTGTTGAGCGAATAATTATTCTCCAATCGTTTGCCTGGATGCGCGGTGAGGACGGTGTGACTGCCGCGATCGATGAACCCGAGGACATCGTCATGCGCGATCTCTTTCGAGAAACGAATGCAGCGCGAGCAGAGGATGCAGCGCTCGTCGTCGAGCGTGACCCGCGGGCCTAGCTCGACGTTCTTCGGCTTCTTCACTTTGTTTTCGAGGAAACGCGAATCCTGCCGGCCGTACTCGACACTGAATTCCTGGAGGCGACATTCGCCCGCCTGATCGCAGATTGGGCAGTCGAGCGGATGATTGATGAGGAGAAATTCCATCACCCCGCGCCGGCATTCCTCGACCAGTGGCGAACGGGTGCGCACGCCCTGGCCTTCGGAAACATCGGTCGCGCAGCAAATCTGCGGGCGCGGCATCCAGTTGATCTCCGGTTTGCCATCGGGGCCGAGGACCGGTTTTCGGTCGGGGCCCATTTTGGGCATGCCCATTTCGATCAGGCACATCCGGCAGTTGCCGGGCGAAGAGAGTTTCTTGTGATAACAATACCGTGGCACAAAGTGCCCGGCCTGCTCGCACGCTTCGATCAGCCGCGTGCCTTTTGGGAATTGGTGCCAGACGCCGTCGATCTGGACGTTCACCATTGGAGTCGCTTCAGGCATATCTAAGGAAAGCAGGAACGCAGGAAATTTTAGGAGTGAAGATCGGGCGGATGGAAAGTGCGTTCCCGGCGGACGCGCTTGACCGTTAATGGCATGGAGGAAAAGTTAAGGAGCAATCCATCGGAGAGGCTCGCGGCCTTCAGGTAACTGCGCACGATTGCGAAGTGGACATTCTCGAGGTGTTCGACCGCCTTGAGTTCGACGACGATCTTACCTTCGACCAGAAAATCGAGGCGATGCTCACCAATCTGGTGGTCGCGGTAAAAGAGCGGAATCGGTTGTTGCCTAACGAACGCAATGCCTCGAATCGCGAACTCAACCGCCAAAGCCTGCTCGTAAACAGATTCCAAAAACCCGGGTCCGAGTTCAGTATGGACCGCGATGGCCGCACCAATAATTTCTCGTGTGACGCCTCCATCCCTTAGATCCCTTCCTGCGTTCCTGCTTTCCTCAGACATATCAAACCGTTCCAGCAGCGCCGGCCTTATCCCAGCCGGGATCGTGGGCGAGGGGCACGACTGCAATCTCAGTCTCCGCGATTAATTCTTCCGGGGTGTATTCCGGCGGAAGTGGTGGCGGGATTGGTTTTTC
The DNA here is from genome assembly GCA_036490855.1 of Chthoniobacterales bacterium. Lineage (GTDB taxonomy): Bacteria > Verrucomicrobiota > Verrucomicrobiia > Chthoniobacterales > UBA10450 > Palsa-1392. The sequence goes on along the minus strand of DASXDC010000013.1, from coordinate 6,300 downwards.
CGCGCGGGTTTCGAATTCGTTAGGGAACTTCTCCAGGAAACTTTGTGTCGGCCAGGCGCAAGCTTCGCCGAACGCGCAGATGGTGCGGCCGGCGATGTTGTCGGCGACGTTTTTCAAGGTCGCGGGATCTTGCGTGACGCCGCCGCCTTCGAGCATGCGCTGAGTGATTTTTTTCATCCAGAGCGCGCCTTCGCGGCAGGGCGTGCACTGGCCGCAGCTCTCATGCGCGTAGAATTCGTTGATGTTGTTCAGCGTCCAGAGCATGTCGCGCGAATCGTCGAGGACGATGACGCCGCCCGAGCCGGCCATTGATCCGGCCGCGGCTAACGAGTCGAAATCCATCGGGATTTCTTCGAGCGAAACTTCGCGATCCTTGAGCCTAAAAGTGTCGCCCGCGCGCAGAACCTTTGCGGAGCTGCCGCCGGGGATGACAGCTTTGATCTTGCGTCCTTCCTTCGGGCCACCGGCCATTTCATTGATCACCTGTCCCATCGTGAGGGCGCCGACTTCGATCTCGAAATACCCTGGTCTAACGACGTCGCCGCTCACACAAACGATGCGCGTGCCGGTATTGTTAGGCCGGCCAAGCTTGGCGTATTCCGCGCCGCCCATCGCGATGATGTGCCTCACGTGGCAGAGGGTTTCGACGTTGTTCACGATCGTCGGACACATGTAGAGGCCGAGCACAGCCGGAAAATAAGGGGGCTTAATCCGCGGGTAGGCGCGCTTGCCTTCGAGCGATTCGATCAGGCCGGTTTCTTCTCCGCAAATGTAGGCGCCGGCGCCACGATGGATGAAGATTTCGACATCGAAGCCGCAGCCGAGCATGTTTTCGCCTAACAAATTCTTGGCGCGCGCTTCTTCGATTGCGGCCTCGAGGATCTTCGCGCCTTTGGGAAATTCGCCGCGGATGTAGATGTAGGCGGTGTGAACGTTCAGTGCCCAGCAGCTGATCAACATGCCTTCAATCAACTGGTGAGGGTCCTGGTGAATGATGTAGCGATCCTTGAAGGTGCCCGGCTCCGACTCGTCGGCGTTGCAGATGAGGTAGACCGATTTCTTCTCGTCCGCTTTGATGAAGCTCCACTTCACTCCGCAGGGAAAACCGGCGCCGCCGCGCCCGCGCAGGCCGGAAGTTTTGACTTCGTTAACGATCTCGGCACGCGACATCGTGATCGCTTTGCGGAGCTGCTCGTAGCCGCCGCTTTTCAGATAACACTCGATGTCGATCGTATAGTCCTCGCGGCCGATGTTTTTGAAGATGAGCCGGCGCTCGAGCGGATGGGGAGAGGGATGCCCGACGACACTCGACTCGTTAGGCGCGAGCAGTTCCGCCGCTTGCGCCGGCTCGACTTTTTCCCGCAGCTCATCGTCCACCATGCAGACGGGAGCGGTGCCGCAGCTGGCGAGACATTCGACAAACTCGATGCTGTATTGGCCATCGCGACTGACCGAGATCGGGTTGTGCATCCCGGCACCCTGATGTTCGCGATCGATGTTCGTTAGGCCAGCGAGCTTCTCCATCAGCGGATAGGCGCCGGCCATCGCGCAGCTAAGCGTGCGGCAGACGCGGATGTGCTTCCGCCCCGCCGGCGTCTGCCGATACATCGGGTAAAAGGTGACCAGCTCGAGAACGTTGATCGGCTCAAGCCCGAGCTTGGTCGCGATCCAAGTGACCGCTTCGTCGCTGACGTAGCCGAAATGTTCCTGCCACAAATGCAGCAGCGGCATCGAGGCACTGCGTTTGTGATCGGCCGGATAATGTCCGATCGCCTCATCCATTTTCCGTTCCAGCTCGGCTGGAACGTTCGTCGTCATCATCGCCTCCACGGATGACGGCTACTCGTGCAGGTTGCTCTCTTTGCTCGACACTTCGTCGTTGAAAAAGACGATCGTGACCGATTCGTTGCCCTGCTCGTAGGTGTAGGTGACTTTCTTCGTCACGAGCAAATTCGTGCTATCGACCGAGGTCGGCGGCCCGAGAATCGACTCGACCTGCTTGCGGCTCATTCCGTTCGTGACTTCGTCGACGTTCGCTCTCGTTAGGCGTTTGCCGTGGCAGGCGCTGAGGGCGAAGAGCAGCACAAACAAAAGGCCGAGCGCGCGCCCGGTTTTGGAATGGATTTTCATCGCCATGAAATCGCTTTCCGTCTAAGGCTCGCGTCCCAGGTTCGTGTCCTTGCTGTCGACTTCGTCGTTCTTGAAAGTGATCATGGCGAACTTCTTCCCGTCCTCGTAGCGGTAGGTCGTTTTCTTGAAAATGACCATATCCTTGCTCTCGACTGTCGTCGGTGGTCCGAGGATATTTTCAACCTGAGCCTTCGACATCCCGAGGGTGATTTGGTCGTAATTGGCGCTGGTCAACTTCGAACCGGAGAGGCCGCGATTGCATCCGCCTAACGAGATGAGCGCGAGCAGAACGAGGAAGAATCCAAGCAGTTGGGTTTTGTTTCTCATAGGGTTTTTCACCTGTCGCATTCTCCCATCACGAAGTCCAGACTGCCGAGGATCGCGACGACATCGCTCATCATGCTCCCGGGCAGGAGTTCGGGTAAAATGCTCAGATTGACGAAAGAAGGGGCGCGGATTTTCAGGCGATGCGGGACGCCGCCGCCTTTGCTGTTGATGTAGAATCCAAGCTCGCCTTTCGGATTCTCCGCCGCGAAATAGACTTCCCCCGGCGGTGCGTCGAGGCCTTCGGTCACGACGATGAAATGGTGAATCAGCTCCTCCATTTTCGTCATCACCCGAGACTTCGGCGGGAGCATGTTTTTCCAGTCGACGACATTAATCGGTCCGCTCGGAAGTTTGTCGATCACCTGGCGTAGGATGCGCACGCTCTGCCGCATCTCCTCGATCCGGACAAGATACCGATCATAGCAATCGCCCGCGCTCCCGATCGCGATGTCAAAATCATATTGTTCGTAATCCAGGTAGGGATGCCTGCGCCGCAGGTCATGCTCGACGCCGCTCCCGCGCAGGTTCGGACCAGAGAGCGCGTAGGCGATCGCGCGATCCTTGGGAATCACGCCGATGTCGCGCGTCCGATCGACGAAGATGCGATTGCGCGTCAGGAGCCGGTCGATCTCGTCGAGTTGCGGAATGAACCCGTCGAGAAAAGCTTGCAGCTGCGGGATGAAAGTTTCCGGAAGATCGCGAATCTGTCCGCCGACCCGGGTATAGGAAGTGGTGAAGCGCGCGCCGGTCAGGAGCTCGAAGAGATTATAAAGCTTCTCGCGCTCGGTGAAGGTGTAGAGAAAAACCGTCATCGCTCCGAGATCGAGCGCCATCGCGCCAAAGCCTAACAAATGGGCCGAGAGCCGCGCCGTTTCGCAACAGATGACGCGGATCGCCTTCCCGCGCGGGGGCAATTCCCAGCCCATCAATTTCTCGACCGCGAGCGCGTAGGCGACATTATTCGCCAGCGGCGCGAGGTAATCGAGCCGATCGGTGTAGGGAACGAATTGGTTGTACTGCATGTTCTCGGCAATCTTCTCGTCGCCGCGGTGCAGGTAGCCGACGTCGGGCGTTGCCTTCGTCACCAGCTCGCCATCCAGTTCCAGGACGAGACGCAGGACGCCGTGGGTCGCCGGATGCGACGGACCCATGTTGAGGATCATTTTTTCCCCGACGAGATAGTCGTTAGGCGAAGAGTCGGCCTGGGCTTGCATCGTCCGGGTGAGGGGATCGGGCGCTTCGATTTCGCGACTGTCGGCCGGCATTGAGCAAGATGAATGGCCGTCGGCGAATTGCCAAACGGGAAAGCTCGGAAGATGCGATCTCTCAGCAAGTCAGGAATGCCACGAGTTTTGTGGTTGAATGATAGAGTGCGATCCAGTCCTCCTGCTTTCTTGCTTTCCTCGGGGATGTTTGGTTCATCTCTGACGTGAGCAGAAAAATCGCACTTCTTTTCGCGGGGCAGGGGGCGCAAAGCGTCGGAATGGGCGAGGATCTGGCCCGGGAATTCGCGGAGGCGGCAGACCTCTTCCGCCGCGCTGACGAAGTGCTCGACCGCAACCTGAGCGAGATCGCATGGCACGGTCCGCTCGAGGAATTGACCCGCACCTCCAATTGTCAGCCCGCGCTCTATGTGCACGGACTCGCCTGCCTGAGCGTGCTGCGCGAGGTCGCAGGCGAGTTGCCAGTCGCGGCCGCGGCTGGCTTGTCGTTAGGCGAATGGACCGCGCATGCCGCCGCCGGGACGTTTAACTTCGACGATGGTCTGCGGCTCGTCGAGCAACGTGGGCGTTTCATGGAAGCCGCCTGCGAAGCGACTTCCGGCGCGATGGCGGCCATGATCGGCGGCGACGAAGCAGCCGTCCGACGTCTCGCCGCCGCGGCGGATGTCGATGTCGCGAATCTAAATTCCCCGGGGCAGATCGTCCTCTCCGGGGAACGGGCGAAGGTGGAAAGCGCGGTCGGACTTGCCAAGGGATACGGCATCCGTCGAGCAACCCTCCTCAATGTCGCCGGAGCCTATCATTCCCGCCTGATGCAGAACGCTTACCTGCAGGTTGGTGAGGCACTTCAGAATGTTTCTTTGCAAAAGCCGGAGTTTTCCGTGCTCAGCAATGTGACCGGGGGGCAAGTGGAATCCGCTGACGAAATTCGCCGCACCCTGCAGGAACAAGTTACGGCGACAGTGCGCTGGACCGATTGCATGGAGCGGATGCTCGAGATGGGATGCGATCTTTTTCTCGAGCTTGGTCCGGGCGGAGTGCTCGCCGGGCTGCTGCAGCGCGCTCGGAAGGGGACGGAAGTTTGGAGCGTGAGCGATGTCCCGTCGCTGCAAGCCTGCGTGGAAAAATTGCGCGCGCTTGAGATTTGCAAACAGGAATGAAGGTTCGTGAGGCTCGCGAAAATCATTCGCGCACACGGTGATGAGCAGGACGGTGCGAGGCGGAAGATGGCCTTCCCGGCTTGCACCCACGATTAGTTCTGCTAAGACCGGGATTCCCAAATGAACCTGCCACTCCTGACCTCGCGCTCGCGCTTGATGATGTTCGCTCCGCATCCGGACGACGAATCGCTCGCGACCGGAATCTTCCTCCAGCGCGCGCTCGCGGCCGGCGCCGCAGTCCGCGTCGTTTATGCGACTGACGGCGAACGCAATTGCTGGCCACAGCGTTTTCTCGAACGCAAGGTGCGCCTACGGGAAAGCGATCGGAAACGTTGGGGGGCGCGGCGGCAGGCGGAAGCGCTGGCCGCGTTGCGCTCGCTTGGGATCACTCCGGAGGAGGTCAATTTTCTTTCCCTGCCGGATCAGGGCGTGACAGATCTGCTTCTGCGCGGCTGCCGGCAAACGCTCCGCCGCCTTGCTTCGGTCGTTCGTGAATGGGAACCGACCCATCTGCTTTTGCCTTCAGCGACTGACACCCATCCCGATCATAGCGGGCTGGCAGTCCTGCTCGAGATCGCGCTCGAGACTTATCTCGCGTCCGGCGACGATCTGGTTCGGCTACATTATCTCGTTCATGGCGCGAGCGATTCTTTCAGCCGCGCAGCGTGCGAGTTGCCGCACAGCCTTCTCGAGAAGCGCGCCAAACGGCGGGCGATCGTCTGTCACGTCACGCAAGTCGCGCTTTCGCGTCGGCGTTTCCTTTCTTACGCCCGGCGGCCGGAGCGTTTCGTCGTCGGTCCGGAACGAAGCGCCGCGATCTGCGACGGTCCGATTCGCTCCTTCCAGCGTGATCCTTACGGGCTTCATCTACACGTCGCCTTTGCCCTGAAGCCGTTGCGGGCGGAAGAGACTTCCCTTTACCTTGTCGGGCACGACTCGTTAGGCGATCTCCGCCGGCTGCGAGTCACGCTGCCCGGCCGCGACGCGAGGCTCGATTTGATCGACGTCGCGAACGGCGGCATCGCGGGCGTCGGCCGTTACGCCGGCGATGCATTCCAAGCGGAGATTTTTTTGCCGACGAACGGTTTCGTTCCCGGCCGATCCGTTTTTCTCAAGCTCGATCGGCGCGTCTGGTTTTTCGACGAAGCGGGCTGGCTCGCGATCGGTCCGGCCGTTTCGCCCCTTGCGGCGCAGCTTCCGCTCCGCCTCCGCCACCCGGTGCTGGCCGTTGCCTAACGAATCGCTTTTTCCGAGTCATGACCACTGCCCAACGAATCGATAACGACCTGAAGAATGCGATGCGGGCCAAGGATGCAAATCGCCTCGGCGTCCTGCGCATGTTGAAATCCGCTCTCAAGTACGCGGCGATCGAGAAGTCGGGCGCGGAAGGCGAGCTGGATGACGCCGAGACGACGCAGGTCATCCGCAAACAGGTCAAGCAGCGTCAGGATTCGATCGAG
>DASXDC010000012.1:0-7549 GCA_036490855.1 Chthoniobacterales bacterium | reverse complement strand
CCGAAGAGGTCGGCGCCGGTGTTGTAGAGATTGGAACCGCTCTTCATGTATTGGGTCCAATCCTTGGTTCCAACCGTGGTGCCGGTGGTCTTGTTATTCTCAATCGCATATTGATCGACAGCGGAGTCGATCAAACGCAGGTCATTGATGACGCGGCTTGCCTGGGAGCGTTTGCGAGCCCGGAGAAATCCGGGGACCGCGATCGCTGCCAGCAAGGCGATGATCGCGACAACGATCATGATTTCCACGAGGGTGAAGCCCCCGCGCTTTTTGGTGAGTGTGCTTAACATTGTTACTTTCTATCCTGTTTGTTTGTTTGATTGCGTCCGCTGTTCCAGCGCGGATTGGATTCTCTTTAGAGCAGCGTTGATGCCAACCCCGCGGAGTTTCTTTCTTTGCCCATTCGAAAGTTGCGTTGACCGGTGCTCTTAGAAATGGCCGCAGGGCGAGAAGAAGTCGGTGCCGGCGCCGTCCGACAATGTGTTCCAAGTCGACTGCGGGACCTTAGGCAGCTGGTCGACCGTTTGGACACCGTATGACTGACCGAAGAGGTCGGCGCCGGGGTTGTAGAGACTGGAACCGCTTTTCATGTATTCGGCCCAATCCTTGTTCCGACCGTGGTGCCGGTGGCCTTGTTATTCTCAATCGCCCGAGCTTCTCGTCGTCGGCGGAGTCAAAGGCGGCCTCAACGTCAACCCGAGTATATCATCCTGCCCACCAACGCGTCCCCGGCGGATTTGGACGCCGCGAATGGAGCGACCGGTCTCGCACCGCGCGCGCCCCAGCCGGCGTCGCGGTCGCGGGGCGGGTGGAGTATCAGGCGGCTGCGGCGGGCGGGGCGACGAGCGCGCCGTAAAGCCGTTCGTAGCTTTCCGCGGCCAGCGCCCAGGAGAAGTCGAGGGCGATGGCGCGCCTCATCAGGTTTTCCCATTCCTCGCGGTCGGCGAAGATTTCCTTGGCCCGCTTAATCGCGTCCCAGAAGGGCTCGCTCCCATATTCGTAAAAGAGGAAACCGTAGCCACTGCCACTCAATGTGGGAGGGGCCTTTGGGCCTCGATCTCCCCGGCGCGTCGCCGCAAGAACGGGGCATAGAGCCCCCTCCCGTGTTGGCCCGTCGGAGGGATCGTAGTCGGCGATGATTTGTTCTATCCCGCGAGTAACGCGCGCGACCGGAAGCACGCCGTATCTCAGGCTGTGCATGGCGCTGAAGGCTGCGGGTTCGACCCGTGACGGGATGAGCGCGATGTCGCTCCCGCTCTCAATCAGGTGGGCGAGCGCTTCGTCATAGTCGTGCCGGTAGGCGAGGCGATCGGGATATCTTCGGGCAGCAATCGCGAGCCCGGTCTCGTAAGCGGGTTCGCCTTTCCCGAGGATGACGACGCGGACGTCGTCGGCCAGAAGGCGATCGAGCACCGGCATGAGAATGTCGAAACCTTTCGCGCTCACGACGCGGGTGACCATGCCGAAAACCGGTCCGCGGGGCGCAGGGGCGAGGTTCAATTGATCGAGAAGGGCGTTTCGCGAGGCGGTTTTGAGCTCGAGTTTTCGCGCGTCGTAGCGGGCCGGGAGGAGTTTGTCGGTCGCCGGATTCCAGCGCTGGTAATCGGCGCCGCCGAGAATCCCGTGAAGGCGATGAGCGTGCTCGCGCAGGACAATGTCGAGACCTTCGCCTAACTGCGGAGTCTGGATCTGGTGCGCATATGGTTCACTCGAGACGACGATGCGATCGGCAAAGAGGATGCCGCCCTTGAGGAGATTGAGGCGGCCGAAAAACTCGACGCCGGTCGGCTCGAAGTAACGGCCGGGCAGATTCGTGAGGGCAAAATCCCAAGCATCGAAATTCCCCTGCTCGGGGAGATGATGGATGGAAAGGACAGTCGCGAACGGCAGCGCGCGTTCCCGCACCAGGACCGGAACGAGCGCCGCCGGCCAGTCGTGGCAATGCAGAATCTCCGGGGTCGGCGTCATCCGGCGGGCGACTTCGACGGCGGCTTTGCTGAAGAAGATGAAGCGGGCGGCGTTGTCGTGATAAGCCTCGCCCTTTTTCATGTAAACGCCGGGGCGATCGTAAAGCTCGTCGCAGCGGACAAAGAAAATCTGGAGATCTTCCGCCGTCCGGGCTTCGAGAAGATCGGCCGAGAGTTTCTTTTCGCCTAACGGAATCTCGAGACTGACGCGGAGCGGAGTGGTTTTGATCCTCCTGTTCTGCCGGATCTCACGGTAATAGGGCATGGCGAGCGCGACCTCGTGGCCACGGGCTTTCAGCTCGCGCGGGAGCGCGACAAGCACGTCCGCCAACGCGCCGGGTCGCACGAGCGGCCAGCCTTCGCTGCTGATCATGAGGATTTTCATTTGTCGGAAATTCCGGCTCCAGAACACACAACGCAGAGCGCCGAATCGCGCTACTGATTTCCGTATTCCTGCTTTAGCCAGGCAAGCGCCGCCGCACGGTCGCGCAAAGTCCCCTCGAGCTGCCGCGTCTCGACCGCCTCGAGGATTTCGCCGAAACGGGGGCCCGGCCGGAGCCCGAGGGCGATGAGATCGCCGCCTCTCACAAGTGGCGGCGGAATGATCGGCTCGTTCGCAAATTCCTCCGCCTTCTCTTTTAGGAACTCGTAATTATCCAGGATCCCGTGGCTGCCGAGGCAATCGACCCGATGCAGCTCGAGTTCATCGCCGAAATGCGGGCGGGCCATGAATCGTCTAAGGCGCGCGACCCGCATGTTGGGCACATCCTTGAAAACCATGTGCTGCGCGACTGCCTCGACCGTCGCCTCGATCTCGGCCCGGGAAAACCGGAGCCGCTGCATCACTTCCTCGGTCATGGCGGCGCCGAGTTTGTCGTGCCCGCTGAAACGGATGCGGCCCGTTTCGTCCACGCTCGCGGTCGCCGGTTTCCCGATGTCGTGCAGAAGGACGCTGAAGACGAGCGGGACCGAGACCTCGTTAGGCAAGAGCGAAAGCATGAGGCGGGTGTGCTGGAAGACGTCCCCTTCGGGATGGAATTGGGGCGGCTGTTCACACCCTTTCAGGTCCTCGATCTCGGGCAGGACGACCTTCATCAGGCCGCTCCCATCGAGCAAATCCCAGCCGCGGACGCGTTGCGGCGAAAGAAAGATTCGCACCAGCTCTTCGCGGATGCGTTCCGCACTGATGCTCCCGATCGCCCCCGCCTCCCTCACGATCGCATCCCAGGTCGTCGGCTCGATCTCAAACTCAAGGATCGTCGCGAAACGAACGGCGCGGAGGAGCCGGAGGCGATCTTCCGCGAAGCGCTGCGCCGGGTCTCCGATCGCCCGTACGATACCGGTCGCGAGATCCTGGCGGCCGCCGACGAAGTCGATCACGGCGTCGTTAGGCGGATCGTAGAACATGCCGTTGATCGTGAAATCGCGCCGGCGCGCATCTTCTTCTGGCGAAGAAAAATTCACCGCTACCGGATGGCGCCCGTCGAGATAAGCGCCGTCGGAGCGAAAGGTCGCGACCTCAAATTGAAGCTCGTTTTCCAGCACGACGATGACGCCGAAATGGGCGCCGACCGCATAGGTGCGCCGGAAAATTTTCTGCACTTCCTCCGGCCGCGCGTCGGTCGCGATGTCGATGTCTTTCGGCTCCTGCCCGCGGACGAGATCGCGCACGCAACCGCCCGCGAAATAGGCGACGTGTCCAGCGACATGGAGGCGGTCGACGATGGCGCGGGCAGTTGATTCCATCGGGCTCACCGGATTCACAGCCTAACGTCGCCGCTCACGCTCCGGCTGTCGAGGCGGAGAGAATCAGCTCGCGGCCGGAGTCGAGCGCGAGTCGCGGAAGGAGTAGATCATGAAACAGACGACCGCGATGCAGATGCAGGAGTCGGCGACGTTAAAGGCCGGCCAGGGATGCAGAATTCGCGGCGCGCTTGAACCAAAATCGAAGAGCAGGAAATCGATCACGTGGCCGTGAAGGAGGCGATCGGTGAGATTGCCAAGAACGCCGGCCATGAGCAGGCCAAGCGCGACACGGCGCCAGGGATCAGCGGGTCCCCGCTGGAGAAGGAGAACGGCGACCACGACCAGCGCGACGCAGGAAAGCACGATGAAGAAAGTGTTGTTGTTGCGGAAGGAACCGAAGGCGGCGCCGGTGTTGGTCACGTTGACGAGCTCGAAGAAATTAGGAATTACGAGACGCGGATTGGACGGATCGATGAAGCGCAGGACGAGATGCTTCGTGACCTGGTCGAGCAAATAAAGGGGGAGAGTGAGGAGGAAGAAAATTTTCACGCCCGCGCCTCCACGACTGCCGCGCAGCGTTCGCATAATTCCAGATGGGAAGCGATCGTGCCGACGGCCGGACGATGGCGCCAGCAGCGTGCGCACTTCGTGTTAGGCGTGGAGGTGATGATCGCGGACGGCTCGTCCCCTTTCTCGAGCGTGAGATCGCTGAGGATAAAGAATTCCGCGAGCTCTTCACGCGGCACGGCGGTGGCGAGACGCTCGTCGCAACGCAGGACGACGGCAGCTTCGAGCGCATTACCGATCAGTTTTTCCTGGCGCGCCTTTTCCACCGCCTGACTGATGACACCGCGCAGCTGGAGGAGTTGCTCGACTTCCTGCCTAACGACGGCGTCACGAAGGTTGGCCCGCGGGTCGGGGAAAAGCTGGAGATGGACCGAAGCGCGATCGTCGCCCAGGTAACTCCACGCTTCTTCCGCCGTGAAAACAAGGATGGGCGCGAGCAACTGGCAAAGCGCCTCGAAGATTTGCCGCATCGCGTTCTGGGTCGCGCGACGCCGCGGCGAATCGGATGCGTCGCAATACATTCGGTCTTTCGTGATGTCGATGTAAAGGCTGCTCAGATCGACAGCGCAGAACTGATTAAGGGTATGATAGACCTTGTGGAATTCGTAAGCGGCATAGGCGCCGCGGCATTCCTCGATGATCTGCTGGAGGCGGTCGAGAATCCATCGATCCACCAGGGTAAATTCCGGCTCCGAGATCTCGTTAGGAGTGAAATCGTGCAAGTTGCCTAACAAGATGCGAAGAGTGTTCCGGATGCGGCGATAGGTGTCGCCGAGGCGGGTGAACATTTCCTCCGAAAAGGGAACGTCGTCGGTGTAATTAACGCTGCTGACCCAGAGCCTAACGATGTCGGCGCCATGCCGGCTGACGAAATGACCCGCGTCCATCGGTTTGCTGTAGGTGCTCGACTTGGAGATTTTTTTTCCATCGACGTCGACCACGAAACCGTGGGTCACGCAGGTTTTGTAAGGCGCGCGATCGTGCAGCGCGACGCTCGTCATAAGCGAAGATTGGAACCAGCCGCGATGCTGGTCGGTCGCCTCGAGATACATGTCGGCCGGATCGCGCAACGCGGGGTGGGTCGCGCAGACGGCCTGGTGGGAAACGCCGCTGTCAATCCAGACGTCGATTGTGTCATTGCGATGGCGCGTTCCCTTCGGAAGATCGAGCGCCTCCGCGAGGGCGGCGTCGTCGAGCTCAAACCAGACGTTGGAACCGCGCCGCGCGACGAGGTCGGCGAGTTTGCGAATCCATTCCGGATTGAGGAGCGCTTCGCCTTCGGCGGAATAAAAAACCGGCAGCGGCACGCCCCAGCTGCGCTGCCGCGAGATGACCCAGTCCGGTCGCGATTCCACCGTGCCGGCGATGCGATTCTCGCCCCAGGCGGGGAGCCAGGTGACTTTTGTGATGGCTTCGAGCGCCGCTTTGCGCAGGTCGTCGATGCGAATGAAGAACTGTTCGACGGCGCGGAAGATGATCGGAGTCTTGGAGCGCCAGCAGTACGGGTAGGAATGCTGATACGTTTGCTCGGAGACAAGCATGCCCCGCTCGCGCAGCAGCCTAACGATCTCGGCGTTGGCTTCGAAGACGTATTTCCCCACCAGCTCGGGCAGGCCGACTTCGTCGGTGTAGCGGCCGAGATCGTCGACCGGCGAAAGGATCGGAAGGCCGTTCGTTCTGCCTAACGAATAGTCGTCTTCGCCGTGACCGGGCGCGATATGGACCGCGCCGGTACCGGTGTCCATCGTGACGAAATCGGCCGTCAGAACAATCGCCGTCCGCGGCAGGAAAGGGTGGTGCGCGCCGATGCCTTCCAGCTTGCTGCCCGCAAAAGTCTGGAGCGGTTCGCCTTCCGGTTGCCAACCGGTCGCGGCGGCCAGCGCATCGACGCGGCTGTGGGCGATGACAAATGATTCGGTTTCCCCGTTGCGGGTGAACTTCTGCAGGACGTAGCGCTCTTTCGGATGGATGGCGATCGCGAGATTGGCCGGCAATGTCCAGGGCGTCGTGGTCCAGATGACGAGGCTGCCCTGACCCTTGAGGGGGCCGGTGACGATCGGAAACCTAACAAATACGGCCGGGTCCTGGCGGTCCTGATATTCCACTTCCGCCTCGGCCAGCGCGGTCTGGGCGCCGGTGCTCCAAAAGACGGGCTTGAGGGATTCATAAACCAGTCCGTGTTCGACAAAAACGGCGAAGGCGCGGAGAATCTCGGCTTCATAGGCCGGATTCATCGTTAGGTAAGGATGAGCCCAATCGCCGAAGACGCCGAGGCGCTGGAATTGCTCGCGCTGAATGTCGACGAACTTGCGCGCGAACTCCTCCGAACGCTGGCGAACTTCGAGCGGTGAAAGGCCGCGCGTTTCCTTGACGACCTTGTATTCGATCGGCAGGCCGTGGCAGTCCCAGCCGGGGACGAAGGGGGCGCGGAATCCGGCCATCGTTTTCGATTTCACGACGAGATCCTTCAGGATCTTGTTCAGTGCAGTGCCCATGTGGACGTCGCCGTTGGCGAAGGGCGGACCGTCGTGCAGGACGAAAAGTTCGGCTTCGAACCGGGCCGCCTGGATCTGTTCGTACAGGCCCGCTTTCTGCCACTGCTGAAGCATCTCCGGCTCGCGCGTCGCGAGACCGGCTTTCATCGGGAAATCGGTTTTTGGGAGGTTGAGGGTGTCCTTATAGTTCTGGCTCATCGCAGAGCGGCGACGCTAACATTCGCCCCCGGAAAAGCAACGTGTCGGCGACCGCCGCGGAAGCGGGAGAAATGGCCGCCTAACGACAACTTGGGAAGGTCGCCGGTGGAATAATTTTGCTTTGAGAGCGCGCAGAAGAGACTAGAGTCGCCGCCCATGCAGAAAGGTTTGGCCCGGCTATGAAACGTTCTCTACCGTTCATCATCATCGCCTTGGTCGGACTGCTGGCGATCGGCGGCGGCTATTTCTTTTACCGCTTTAAAATGCAGCCAATAACGCCAGCGGCGACTCCCGTGCCCGCGGCAGTCGCGAACACATCCGCCGCGGGTAACCCAACGACAAGCGCGGCCACGGATAGTTCGGTCGCGCCCACCGTTCCGCCACTGCTCGCGAAACGCGATGACGATACTGCGAAACATATCCGTGGCTCGGCGACTGCGCCCGTTACCTTGGAGATCTACGGAGATTTCCAGTGCCCCTCCTGTGCTCATACTGCGATGGTAATTAAGGAATTGGAGGCGCAGTATGGCGACCGGCTAAGGGAAATTTTTTACGAGTTCCCGCTCGCCATGCATA
>DASXDC010000011.1:0-3466 GCA_036490855.1 Chthoniobacterales bacterium | reverse complement strand
AGGCGATCACCGACGATCCGTCGCCCGGTCTTTCGATGACGAACACGCGCGGCTTGAGCCGCAGCAACCCGGAAATGGCCGCAGCGTTTGGAAGAGACGGCGCAATTCGCGGCCGATCATTTCGAGGGCGAGATCGGCCATCTCGCTTTCGCCGGTTTGGACGGCGTGAACTCCGCCGGACAAAAAATTTTCGCGTTTGTTCATTTTTTTTTTGCCAAGCCAGACGCCGTTCATAGACTTGCCCCTCGCAACGCCGGCGAACCAGTTCACAACCCGTTTTTCATTTTCTGAAGTCGCTACGTCCTTTTTTTCCAGCTCTCGCGTTTCCCACTTGGCGGCTTTTGGCCGGTCGGTTTAGTCTCCGCTGATTCGTTATGGCGAATTTTTTTCCGCGCTGGACTAACTGGCTGCCGCTCAAAATCACGATCTGCGGGATCGTGATCGTGACGGCCTTGATCGGCGCGACCTGGTACTACGACACGCCGAAATACACTCGGGTGGGCTATATGCCGACGCAGCCGGTGCCGTTCCCGCACGATCTGCACGTGACGCAGCTCGGGATGGATTGCCGTTACTGCCATGGCTACGTCGAAGTCGCGGCCCACTCCAACCTGCCCGACACGCAGGTTTGCATGACGTGTCACACGCAGGTGCAAAAAGAGAATCCGAAACTCGAGCCGGTCCGTTCCAGTTGGACGACCGGCCAGCCGGTGCCGTGGGTGCAGATTCATCGCACGCCCGACTACGTCTATTATAATCACTCCGCGCACGTGAATCGCGGCATCAGTTGCTACACCTGTCACGGGCCGGTGAATCACATGCCGGTGGTTTATCACGCCAAGCCCCACAGCATGGCGTGGTGCCTCGAGTGCCATCGCGCGCCGGAGAAATTTCTTCGCCCGGAAGATCAAATCACTAATCTCGACTGGAAACCGGACGACGTGAATCCGGCGGCCTTCGTCGCGAAATATGGTGAGCCGGCGGGCGTGAAAGAAGATTGGTCGAAGAAGGAACATCTCACCCAACAGGAGATTGGATTGACTTTGAAACAGCGCTGGGACATCAAACCCCCCACCAACTGCCAGGGTTGCCATCGATGAAACGCGTCTTCCATCATCCCGCCCCATCGAAGACCGGGAAGCAATACTGGCGCAGCCTCGGCGAGCTCAGCGATACGCCGGAGTTTCGGAACTGGCTCGAGCGCGAATTCCCGGCCGGGGCGGCCGAGCTGGCGGGCGACGAAGTTTCGCGCCGCAGTTTTCTAAAACTAATGGGCGCCTCGATGGCTCTGGCCGGTTTTGGATTAAGCAGTTGCCGCAAACCCGAGATGCATCTCGTGCCTTTCACGAAGAGCGCGGAATGGGTCATCCCTGGAAAATTCCTTTACTACGCGAGCGCGATGCCACGGCGTTATGGTGCGCTCCCGCTCGTCGTCGCGACAGTCGATGGACGTCCGATCAAGGTCGAGGGCAACCCGATGCATCCCGACAGCAACGGCGCGAGCGATGCCTTCGCCCAGGCGTCGTTACTCGATCTCTACGATCCATCCCGCTCTCAACGATTCGTTAGGCAAAACAAACTCTCCGACCGCCCCGCCTTCGAGAAATATCTGGCCGAGCTGCGGCCGAAGCTGAGCGCAAACGGCGGCGCCGGACTCGCCTTCCTCGTCGAGGAAACGCATTCGCCGACGCGGGAGCGGTTGCGCGCCGCGTTACAGAAGCAATTCCCGCGCATGCGCTGGTGCGTTTACGATCCGCTCCTGAGCGAGGCGCAGCATTTCTCCACTCAAATCAGCTTCGGAGACAACATCCGCGTTATTCCGCAGTTCGATAAGGCGGACGTCATCCTCGCGCTCGACAGCGATTTCCTGAATTGCGGAGAAGGCGACCTCGCCTCCATTCGCGCCTTCAGCGCGCGCCGCCGTGTGCGCGAGGCGAAGGATTCGATGAACCGGCTCTACGTGGTCGAAAATCGTTTCTCGCTCACCGGCGCGATGGCCGATCATCGCCTGCCATTCCCTGCCAGCCAGATTCCCGCGATCACCCACGCACTCGCGACCAAGATCGCGGTCGCGACGAAGGATCCGGGTCTTTCTTCCGTCCTTGTGACCTTAAAGGCGCCGGCGAAGACCGCGAAGTATGACGAGCGCTGGCTCGAGGAAGCGGTCAAAGATTTGATGTCGAAACCCGGCGCGAGCCTGGTCGTGGCCGGACCGCATCAGCCGGTCGTGGTCCAGCTAATGGTCTACGGGATCAACTCGGCACTCAAAAATATCGGCACGACCGCCATCCTGCGCCAGCTCCCGAAGACGGGACGCAACGGCAGCATCCTGCAACTGGCGAGCGAGATCGAAGCGGGTCGCATCCAGCAGCTTTTCATTTTCGGCGGCGATCCGGTCTACAACGCGCCGCGCTCGATCACGATCGATCGCAAGACGAAGCAGCCGCTCGATTGGGCCGAACTGCAGAAGCGCGTTCCCGAAGTCGTTCGGCTGGGTCACTACGAAGACGCCACCTCGGCGCTCAGCCAATGGCACGTCCCGGCCGCGCATTACCTCGAGACGTGGGGCGATGCGATCACCCCGAGCGGTGCGCACGTCGCGATTCAGCCCATGATCCTCCCGCTCTTCGGTGGCCTATCGGAGCTCGAGATTCTCTGGGGTTTGATCGGTCAGCCGAAGGTGGAAGGACCGGAGCTCGTTCAGGAAACTTTCCGTGGCACCAACCCGCCCGGTGATTTCCAGACTGCCTGGACGAAATTCCTGCACGACGGCTACGCCAGTCATCTCCGGACGACCGATCAGCCGCCCAAGTTCAACGGCAATTCCGCCGGCGGCGTCGCCCACACTCTCTGGAGCAGCGACATTAAACCGCCGGAAAAGACTTCGCCCGAGATCGTGCTCGTGAGCAGCTATTCGATGGATGACGGCCGTTACATCAACAACGGCTGGCTCCAGGAAATGCCCGACCCGATCACGAAGCTAACCTGGGACAATTCGGCCATGATGAGCCCGGCTTTCGCGCATCGCATCGGAGTGAAGGACGGCGATCTCGTGCAGATAACGGTGACAGACACGGCGAAAAATACCAAGGGCCAGCCGATCCAGCGTGAGCTGGTGATCGCGACGCACGTTCTGCCGGGTCACGCCGATCATTCGGTCACGATTCCGTTGGGCTACGGGCGCAAGCATACTGGTCCGATCGGCGAGGAAGCGGGCTTCAACGCCTATCTCCTCCGCACCAGTTCGAATCCGCATTTCATCACCGCGGATGGCAAAGCGGTCGCGAAGGTGGAAGTGAAAAAAGTGGCGGGCACCTATCCGCTTTCCACCACCCAGGAACATTATTCGATCGAAGGCCGCGGACTCGTTAGGGAAGCGACTCTCGAACATTACCGGGCGGACGAAGAGTTCGTGAAGAAGATCGCGGGCGACGAGGAATTGCCGAAGCAGCTCCCGACCCTTTAC
>DASXDC010000010.1:0-2296 GCA_036490855.1 Chthoniobacterales bacterium | reverse complement strand
GCTAATCCTTTTGTCAGCCCAATGAAACGGCGATCGGGTGCGGCAGATTTCATATCCCGCGACGGAAAATGGCAACCGGGGCGCGGCAGACTCGCCTCTCGCGATGGAGATTGTTCTCATTCCAGAGTTGCAGTTGGGATGCGGACTTGCCCCGAAGCCCAGCTTCGTTCGGCGACGATTGCGTTCCAAACAGTGGCGACGTTTCGAAGTGCAAACGAGGGGCGAGCAGCGCGAACGGAACTGAAATTCGCGCACTTGCGCGCGCGAATTACCTGGAATATTTATAGCTTGTTCTGGGGGGAACAGCCCGTGTCGCTTCTTTCGGGGAGTGGCACGGGTACTTTTTTGCCCTGATGAAATTCTTCTCCCGCCAACCCGGTCTGCACCGGGAGGGACAACTGCCAGGTCGCCCTCTGGATCACTCAACCACTTGCTCTTGATAGACGGGAGCCGAGGAGTTGCCCCCGGAGGGTCGAGCGGACCGCCTGCTCGCTTGCAGGGGGCGAAATTCCTTTTGGCGCAGTAGGCGTTGCTGGTTTAAATCGTTCGATGCTTCAAACGGCGGATCGCAGCCTAACCAAGACTTCGGCTGCGCCTCCGCACGAGCGTTATCTGGAAGCGTTCCGCTGGATGCTGCAGACGCGCATCTTGGAGGAGAAATTGACCAGTCTCTACCGCGGCGGGCTGATCACGGGCGGCGTCTATGTCGGGCGAGGGCAGGAAGCGGTCAGTACGGCGTGCGGGTTGTTTTTGCAAAAGGGCGATGTTTTCGGCCCGCTCATTCGCGATCAGGCGGGGCGGGCGGCGGTGGGCGAGCCGCTCCTCAATGTGACGCGCACTTACCTTGGCTCGCGCCAGGGCTCGATGCGCGGGCGCGACGGCAATATCCATCGCGGCTGGCCGGCGACAGGGCAACTGGCGATGATCTCGCACCTCGGCTCGCTCATCCCGGTCGTGGTCGGGAAATTGATGGCGAAGCGGATGAAAGGGGAAAAGAATTTCATCGGCCTAACGACGATCGGCGAAGGCGGGATGCAGACGGGCGCGACGCACGAGGGGATGAACATCGCGGCGGTCGAGAAGGTGCCGTTCGTCCTCGTGGCCTCGAACAATCACTTCGCCTACTCCACGCCTAACGACCGGCAATTTGCTTGCGCGCAATTGGTCGATCGGGCGAAGGCCTACGGCTACGAAGGCCACGCGGTGGATGGAACGAAGCTGGCCGATTGCCTGGAGGTGATCGGCGCGGCGGTAGCGCGAGCGCGCGCCGGCGGTCCGCCGCAATTGGTGGTCGCGTCGTTGCTCCGCCTCGCGGGCCATGGGGAGCATGATGACGCCAGCTACGTGCCGGCGGAGATGAAAAAGGAACCGTGGGCGCAGGATTGCGTGCCGGCGACGGAGAAACTGATCCTCGAAAACGGCTGGCTCGATCCGGCGACGATCAAGCAATGGCGCGCGGAACTGTCCGCGGAAGTGGAGAAGGCGGTCGAGACGGCGCAGCGCGAAGCGGGCCCGGTCGGGAGCGAAGAGGATTGGAGCGCGATCTCGACCCGCGCACTGGCGGACCGCATCTCATGAGTGTGACTTATCTGGAGGCGATTCGCGAAGCGCAGGCGCATCTCCTGCGCGAGGACGAGCGGGTCTATCTCTACGGGCAGGATATTGCGGGGAAATTCGGCGGGGCCTTCAAGGCGACAAAGGGATTGGCGGAAAAGTTTCCAGGCCGGGTCTTGAACACCCCGATCAGCGAAGACGCGATGGTCGGGACGGCGATCGGCGCCGCGATGGAGGGAATGCGGCCGATCGTCGAGATGCAGTTCGCGGATTTCTCGAGCGTGGCGCTCAATCAGATCCTGAACAACGCCGGGACACAGTACTGGCGGACGAATCAGCCGTGCCCGATCACGGTGCGCCTGCCGAGCGGCGGGACGAAGGGCAGCGGACCGTTCCACAGCCAGAGCATGGAGGCGATCTACTCGCATTACCCGGGGCTGGTGGTGATGACGCCGGCGACGGTGGAGGACGCCTACACGATGCTGATTGACGCGGTCGCGATCGACGACCCGGTGATCTATTGCGAGCACAAGTATCTTTATTACCATCTCAAGGCTGATGCCCTGCCGACGGAGGCGCTGCCGGTCGGTCGCGCGCGGGTCGTTAGGCCGGGACGCGACATCAGCATCGTGACGAACAGCGCGATGGTGCACGAGGCCCTCGCGGTCGCGAATCAAATGAGCCGCGACGGGATTGAGATCGAAGTGGTGGACCTGCGGACGGTAAAGCCGCTCGATACCGC
>DASXDC010000009.1:0-32541 GCA_036490855.1 Chthoniobacterales bacterium | reverse complement strand
TGAAGGTAATGCCGGTCACGAAATGGTGTGTGAGCGGCGTTACCTCAATCGAGCCGCCCGGAATGTCGAGCGAGTCGAGATTGGCGTAGGTAAATTTATATTCGAACATCAGGCCCCAGTGCTGACCGAGGACCACGTTCACTCCCGCGAGTGCCTGCATTCCCGGGCCATGCAGCTGGTATTCCTCGTGGAAGTTGCCGTTGACACTCGATTCGACATGGGGAATGGCGAGACCGAGCCCGATGCCGGCGTAGGGCTCGAGATGCCCGAGGAAATCTTCGCCGCGCTTCCCGGGAAACCAGCGATAGACGATGTCGCCGAGTGCGTAATTGAGCCCATGCGAGAGGCTGAACTGCTGGATCGTGTTGTCGATTTGTTCGTTCGCATTCACGCCGACTCCGTCGCGCCGCCCCGTCACATGGACTGTATCTGCGGTCTGCGCGTACATCTTCATGTGAAAAAATTCCGCACCAAAACCCCAGTGCGAATCGAGAGAAGGAAACCAGAGCGCGCGCGCGCCGTAGTAGGGCGGCGTTTCAAAATCCCGGCCCTCGAAGGAGACGTCGTGGAAGGTGAGATCGGTTCCGCCTCGTTGGTGGAGTTCAAGATCGCTGTCCTGCGACAGCGCGACGCCGGTAAAGATCGAGAGCTCGACTTCGGCGGATGCTTCCTGGCTCGAAACGAAAAGCAAAAGCCCGCTCGCGAAGAGGCAGAAAAAAACCGAAAGACGATGCAGAGGGTGGCGGGTCATCTGGAGTTAGTCATCGAGAAATTCGTGGCTGCCAGATGATCAAAGTCCGCCCGGCGACTCCTGTCAATTCCGTTAGGCAAAAATACGCCGGGACGGCGCAGATCGCAGCACTTCAGCGCGGAAGGGGCTGCTCGAGATTGGCCAGGGCATAGGCGAGGACGGCGTTGATTGCGGCATTCTCCGCCAACTCATGCGGGTCGATTTTGTCGAGGGTATCGGCGGCGGAGTGGTGGTAGCTGAAATAGAAACGGTTGTCCTGGATCGGGCTGAAGTTAGGCACGCCTCGCTTCCGCAACGGGTCGATATCGGCTCCGACCTCCTCCCGCCTTTGCAGAATTCCCGCGCCCGAGTTTTCCAGCACCTGAGCCACCGGGGTGAGAAAATCTTTCAGCTCCGGTTTACCTGCGACGTTAATGCCAACGGGATGATCGGCGCCGCCGTCGGTCTCGATGGCGGCAAATTGGTTCGCGATCTCGTTTGCGTGTTCTTTGTCGTAAGTCTGGCCGCCGCGAAGCCCGTTTTCTTCATTCATCCACGCGATGACGCGAATCGTGCGCCGCGGATGAAGATCGAGTCGCCTAACGAGATGAGCAGCCTCCATCGCGACCGCTATCCCAGCCCCGTCATCGATCGCGCCCGTCCCCAGATCCCAGGAATCGAGATGACCGGAAACAATCACGACCTGTTCGGGATCTTCGCTGCCTTTGAGGTCGCCGATCACATTGTAGCTCGGGGCATCGGGCAATTGCTGCGGCGTGAGGACGAGATGCATCCGCACCGTGCCTTCCGGCACGAGGCTGGCCATTAAATCCGCGTCTTCTTCCGTGACCGCGGC
The DNA here is from genome assembly GCA_036490855.1 of Chthoniobacterales bacterium. Lineage (GTDB taxonomy): Bacteria > Verrucomicrobiota > Verrucomicrobiia > Chthoniobacterales > UBA10450 > Palsa-1392. Next base: position 30,955 of record DASXDC010000009.1, on the reverse strand, counting down.
GGCGGGAATTTTCGGAGCGTCATCAGCATATCTCGTCAGGCCAGTGTGCGGCAGACGAAAGGCAGCGCCGCCGACGGAGCGAACGAGGGCGGCGACCGCCCCGAGTCTTGCCGCAGCGCTCGGTGCATCGCCGCGATAGACGACAGCTTCGCCGTAGGCGTCGTTCCCGTGGCCCTGCGCCGCCATCCGTTTATCGAAGGAATGATTGAAGACGACGATCTTGCCCTGGATCTTTTCTTTGCCTAACGAATGCAGTTCGTCGAAATCATTCACGACCACGACCTCGGCGGTCAGGCCCTTCGGCGGCGTCGCGACACTGCCGCCAAGCGCAGTCAGGACGATTTTCTGCGTCGTGCCCTTGGCCTGTCCGGGAAACTCGACGAGGGCGGCGGATTCTTCGCCGCGGACCCAATGTGGCACCATGACTTTCTCGAGCTGGACCTCGAGCCCGAGAGCTTTCAGTTCGCCCGCCACATATTCGACCGCTTTCGCAGCCTGCGCCGATCCGCTCAGGCGCGGGCCAATGTTATTTGTGAGATGCGCAACCTGCTCGTAGGCATAGTTGCTCGCGAGGGCCGCTTCCTCCAGTTGCTTCAGCTGGCCGATCGTCTGGGTCGAATAGAGTTCGGGCGTGGCCGACGGAGTCGGCGAAGCTACAGCCGCGCGCTTCTCCGGCGCGGCGGGATGCGACGGCGGAGCGGCTTTGCCTAACGATAGACTAACGAGAAAGAGCGCAAGGCTCAGATTGCCGGCGAGAAGGTAGCGACGCATCCGGCACTTTCCCGCGAAAGCGCGTAATCTCAATTCCCTTGCGCGACGGCATGCGGTTTCACGTGCTCCTCGGCGGCGGCGCTCCAGCTGTCGACCTCCTTTTCCGTCAGACCGGTACGCGGATCGAGCCGTGCATCGCGCAGCCCTCCGCTTGTGATGTCGGGAAGGAATTGTGCGCGTGAGAGGAGCGTTCCGCGGCAGAGTGGCGAATCGCCGAGCGCGTCTTCCGCCTCATCCAAACGTCCGAGCAACTTCTGCAAAATGTCGTTAGGCACGCGGCTTTTCTCCGCCGGATAAATATAACCGAAGAGAATCAAATGGCTGAGCAGCACCGGCCAATCGGGGCCGAAACGCCGAAGGAGATGTTCCCAATCCATCTGCACCGCACAATGCCGAATGAGATGGGCCACATCCGCGCCATCGTAGCGCTCGCGCTCCATAATATATGCCTTCATCCAAATCATCTCCTCGGGCGGACTGAGCGGCACGCGCAGGCCGAGCACTTCCGCTTCGATCGCACGCTGAAACCAGAGATCGTCCACCGCGCAGAGGCCGTTCCCAGCCCGGAAGATGAGATCGATCGAATCGCCGGCTGCAAAAGCTTTCCCGAGCCAGTGCGGAAATGTCCTCTCGGTGCGGCAACCATTCTCGCGCAAGACTTCGAGCGCGGAGTCAAAATCATTGCGCCTAACGAAAAGATCAAAGTCCTTCGTGTGCCGCGCGATCCGCGTGTAGACGCAAAAGGCATAGGCGCCACCGAGCAAGAACGGCACTCCCGCCGCCCGCAGCAGTTCCATGCTGCGCCGGTAAAACTCATTCGATTCCGCGTCGGATTCTGGCATCGCCATGATCAATAACGGCCGATCGGCAGGAGACAGCCGTTTTTATTTTAATGGCAAAAGTTCGCATCGCCGCAGTCGCGGACATTCATTACGGCAAACACTCCCGAGGCACGCTCCTCGATACCTTCGCGGAAATTTCGCGGCGGGCCGATGTCCTTCTGCTCTGCGGCGATTTGACTGACTACGGCCTCGCGGAGGAAGCGGAAGAGTTGGCAATCGATCTGCGCGCCGCGGTCCGCGTGCCGATGCTCGGCGTCCTCGGGAATCATGATTTTGAATCGAGCAGAGCGGAACAGGTGCGGCAGGTTTTGGAAGAGGCTGGCCTAACGATCCTCGACGGCGAGTCGATCGAGATCGGTGAAGTCGGTTTCGCCGGCGTCTGCGGTTTCGGCGGCGGCTTCGGCCGGCGCATGCTCAACGGCTGGGGCGAACCACTCATCAAGCAGTTTGTGCAGGAAGCGCTCGACCACGCGTTGCGGCTCGAGCAGGCACTCGGCAAGTTGCAGACCGAACGGCGCGTCGCGCTCCTGCATTACGCGCCGATTCGCGCCACGGTCACTGGCGAAGATCCAGAAATCTTCCCCTTCCTCGGCTCGAGCCGGCTGGAGGAACCGATCAATCGCTTCCGCGTCAACGCCGTCTTCCACGGCCACGCCCACAACGGCGCGAGTGAAGGCGCGACTGCCAGCGGGATTCCAGTTTACAACGTTTCCCTCCCGCTCCTGCGCCAGAGCGGTGCGTCTTTTCGCCTCCTTGAGCTCTAGGCTGGCGCCAGTGGCCGGTTCGCGATTAAGTTGAGGACGCCATCCATGCCTAACGAACCCATCGTCTCGCTCGATCTTCCCGGCCTAACGAAATTGCGCAGTGGGAAAGTGCGGGAGATTTTCGATCTTGGCCAGACGCTGCTCTTCGTCGCGACCGATCGTCTTTCCGCCTTCGACGTCATCCTGCCTGATCCGATTCCCGACAAAGGAGCGGTCCTGAATCAGATTTCCGCCTTCTGGTTTGAGAAGATTCGAGTGGCGAAGAATCATTTCGTGACGGCCGACTTGGCGCAGTTTCCGGAAAACCTGCAGCCATTTCGCGCCCAGCTCAGCGGCCGGTCGATGATCGTGCGTAAAACAAAACCTCTCCCGGTGGAATGTGTGGTGCGCGGTTATCTCGCGGGCTCCGGCTGGAAGGACTATCAGGCGACCGGGGCAGTCTGTGGAAATAAGTTACCGGCGGGATTGCAACTCGCGGCGGAGTTGCCGGAACCGATTTTCACTCCGTCGACGAAGAACGAAGCAGGCCACGATCTGAACATCGATTGGGCGGAGACCTGCAACATGATCGGTCAGCCGCTCGCACGAAAAGTGCGCGACTGGACTTTACAGATTTATCTCTCGGGAAAAGCGCACGCCGCGCAATGCAGGATCATTTTGGCCGACACGAAATTCGAGTTTGGACTCGACGGCGATGAGCTGCTCCTGATCGACGAATGCATGACGCCCGACTCGTCGCGTTTCTGGCCGGCCGACCGCTACACGGTGGGGAAAAGTCCGCCCAGTTTCGACAAACAATTCGTGCGCGATTACCTCGAAACACTCAAGTGGGCCAAGACTGCACCGGGACCCTCGCTACCGAAAGAAATCATCGAAAAAACCTCCGCCAAATATCGGGAGGCTTTCCAACGTCTGACCGGCACCGAAATCACCTGAGACTATCTGCGTCGTGGGTTGGCGCCGGCCCTGATTATTTATGTCTTTGCGGCACGCATTCCTCCTGATCTTCGGAACGCTTGTCTTGCTTTTTGCGCGTGTTTTGTTCCGCGGCGAAATCATTTTCCCTCACGACAACGCCTTGGAAGCTGGCGCACTCGCCGACCGTGCGGATGTTCGTTTATCGAATCGCAAGTTTTCTGATGAAAGCAGCGTTTTCATACCAGAACTCGCGAATAATCTAAGCGCAAACCATAAGGCCTGGCTAAACACTTGGAATCCGCACGTAGAACTGGGTCGGCCCGCAATTCAAGTAAGCGGTCTGAGTCGCGCGTATGCCCTGACCAACCTCCTCTCGGCTTTCTCGTCTGATCCATTCGTCCTCTATACGGCGTTCGTTTTGCTAACTGTCGGCCTGACTACCTGTTTCGCCCTGCTCTTTCTGCGCGCCCTGGGACTGCATCCGGCGGCCTTTACCGTGGGAGCGCTGGGGCTCGGGTTCTCCACCATGGTGATGTATTGGCTTACTTTCGCCATGTTCTTGTCGGCCATCTGCTGGTCGATCTGTCTGCTTTGGCTGCTCACTGAATTCACCCGGAAAAGTTCGTGGGCGGCTGCGCTGGGTCTCTCGTTTGCGACTTACTCGTTGCTTCTGACCGGTTATCCACAGATGACGATTTTGCTCGGCTACATGCTCGCCGGCTACAGTCTGATCCGCTTGGGCCGGATGGAGTCTGCGCTACGCGGAAAGTGCCGCAGGGCGGTGGAGTTGTCGGGCTGCGTCGGGATCGGAGCGCTGGCTTCCTTACCAGCTTATCTGGACCTGTTCACGACGGCGCGCGGTTCCGCCAGGTTGAGCGGTGTGCCCGACACGTTTTTTCTCGCGGTCTTGCCGCCGCTTCATGGGATTCGAGGTTTGGCCGGCTTCCTGGTGACCATTTTTGACTGGTCCTGGCTGGGCAATGCGATCGGTCCCGCCTTTCCCGTGCCCTTCAATGGTCTGAGCTTTACCCCGATCTTCGGCAGTCTGGTCTGGTTTTCGTTTCTCTTAAAACCGAGACGTGACTTGTGGTTCTGGCAAGTCTTCCTTCTGGCTTGTCTAGCTGGGACCCTTTTCTCACCGCTCTACTTGTTTGCGGTCAATCATCTTGGTTTTGGTTTCTCTCGCATCCAAGTTTTATGCGGGGCGATCGTGCCCGGGTTGGTCTTAAGCGCTTATGCGGTGGATGCGGTTCTTAGAAAAACAATTCGCCTAACCGTTTGGTCTGGCGCCTGGCTTCTGCTTCCACTGGCCGGTGAAGTGACCGCGGCGCTTGTCTTCTGGCGCCAGACGCCGCTGCAGCCGCTTGCCGTTGGTGCGACGCTGATGCTGATGGTTGCCTTGCTCGCGGCCATCTTCTGGCGCTTCGTGCCAGTGTTTGTCGGGGTCGCGGTTCTCTCGGTTCTCCTTTATGGATGGCCATTGATCCTCAGCCGGCCGCCCTCAGCGATTCACCGATCGTCCGCGCTGGTGGAAGCACTCAAAAAGCAGACTGCTGGCGCGCGTTTTGCCATCGCCGATCCTAGGATAGGACCAGAGTTGTCTCCGAACGAGGAAGCGCTCTTCGGACTCAAGAGCATCAACTCCTACGACTCCCTTTCCTCGCGCCGATATCAGGAATTGGTCAAACGGTGGAGCGCGAAAGGAACCAACACCTATGGGCGTTACTTCAAGATTATCAACCAGGACCGTGCGCTCGCCGATCCTGCCTTTCCGTTTGCGAACGTGAGTATGGTTCTCGCAAAACAACGTCTCTCATCTTCCATGTTGAAAAGAGTTGGGAATTTTGGCGGGCTCGAATTTTACCGTCCCGTGGTGGCACCGGTCGCTCTCCGCCAAACGGGGAGCTATAGAATTATGGACGACGGAAACGCCGAGATGGATTCTGTGCCCGCGGAAGGCAGTTTGCCATCGCAATGGCAAAAAGAGATGGACGATTACGAAAAGATTCGCGTGACTGCGTGGCCGAAGGAGACGCTGCTGTTTGTGAGTCAGCAATATGATCCTGCCTGGCATGCGACAGCCGGTCAGCGTCCCCTGGGGACGGTGCGGGTGGACCATTTCTATCAAGGAGTGCTTATTCCTCCGATGACTGGTGAAGTGGAGTTATACTTTCATCCTTTCGTTTTATGGAGCTGGATACCGCAGCTCTTTTTCGCCGCCAGCGCCGCGGCGTTTCTCGTCTGGCAAGTCTTGAACCTCCGAGAAAAGGCGGATCTAAGGCAAAACTGCCTCGATTCGAAAGCGGCGAACAGAGGAGCCTAATCGCGCGGGCAAACGTATCTCTTCTTTAGCCGGTCCCGGCTTGACACTGAGGACGGCGAAGTGGAGAGTCGTAAACGCCTCAGTTAGGAATGATGGGATGATCTTTGGAATCCCTTCACCTTCCTTGCCCACCACGACATACCGTACCCCGGTGGCGCGCAAATAGCCATCCCCCGGTTTCCCCGATCTCCACTGTTCCCAAAACCTGCTTTGTTGCTGACTGCGCATCTTAAAGTCTCGAGACGAGACCTGAGCGGTCGAAAAATATCCTATGGGCACCCGGCATCGCGTTAGCGCGCAGACAGGCCCCATCAAGTCGCGTCCGAGTAAGACGACGTCCCCCGGTTTTGATGCACGCGTGAGAAAGTCCATGATCCTTACCGTTTCAGCGTCATAAGACCGGACGTCGGGAATCGGTGGCTTTTTGTATTGGAATGCAAAATGGTAAGCCGTAGCCGGCGCGCTCAATGTTACTGCGACCAAGGCGACAAACGTTCCAGCAACCATGGGACGCGCTCCTCGGGCGACAAATCGACGATAAAAATCTTGAAGGGCGGCGACGGCGAAGATCCAGGCTAGGTATTTGCTTTGCACCAGGAACCAACCGCTGTTGTTAAAAGCCTCGGCCAAACCAGCGGGAACAATCCGAAGTGTCATAGTGAGGCCTGCCCCAAGCAAAATAAAAAAGCCAAGAAGACACTCCAGACCGAAGTCTCGCTTTGGCCAAAAAGTGGAGGAAGCTATTCTGGCAAAACCGACAATGCGTAACCCAAAACATCCCAGAAAGTAGATTGGCGCGGCTAGCACGAAGAAGGACAACCAGTGGTGGGAAAGACCTGCAAGGCCCAACTGTTTCGTGGCCAGCGTAACGTAAGGCCACGGCTTCGCAGTCATGATAATATCCGCCCCGGCTTTGTTGCCCCAAAAGACCCCGAGCACCAGAGGCAGGCTTAAAAGCGCGGTCAGGACGGCGAGGTAGAACAGGCGCGTATCCCGAAAACGAGCAAAGTAGATGCAAGACACCAGCCCCAGGCTGAGCATTAACTGAAGCGCGGTGAACACTTTGACTTCCAGTAGGGCCACGATGAGCAGCGCCGAAAGGACGAGCCAAACGCTATTCCGATCGCGCAAGTAAAAGGACAGACAAAACAATCCGGCAAAAAGCAATCCCAAGGCAGGGAGCATCGGATTGATATAGAAGAGAGAAAAGACCGTCGGCTCCTGGAAATAGATAACCGACCAGTCGATTCTCTCTTTTTGCAGTAAGCCTGGAATAAAGGAAAAGTCTTCTCCAAAGAAGACCAAAAAGACGATCAGACAGGCAAAGTAGTTGGAAGAAAGCTGACGGCGTGCAAAGCAAAATACCGAAAGCATGGAAAGGAGCAGGAAAAAGGTCGACGAAAAGCGCAAAGTCAGATCGCGTGTGTTGAGATGGGTGAGAGTGGCGAACATGGCCACGACGAGATCCATCCCGTAGTGGTAGGTAAGTGGGTGACCAGCGAAGGCGGGTGTTTGAGGTGGAATCGTATGGGTCAACTCGTTCGCGATGGCGAGATGAAGAAAAACGTCATCGACCGGATAGACCTGCATGGTGCCGTCGGACCGCGGAATTAAGTTGGTGTAGTATTGTGGCAGGAGGGCGAGAATCGTGATGCCAAGGGCGGCAATGCCGACTAAAACAAGCCACGAGCCATCCTGGATGGGCGTGACGATCTCTTCCTGGCAAGACGCGGCTGCCACGGGAGAAGGCCTGCGGAGGCGAAAGCCAGGCCAGGGGAAAGCCGCGAAAGCGACAGTGGCCAGTAAAGGCCAAAGAAAATAAAGGTGGAATAGATTGAAGAAGCCAAAGATCCAGTAAACGCTCGCGCTGATGAGCAACCCAATGACGCAGGATAGAGTGACATGATCGAGCGGACTCAGTGACCGGTTGAGCAGGCGGAGCAGGAGCGCGCCGGGGGCATAGACGAGTGCGGCGGTGGCAAAGAGGAAAATCAGAGCTCCCAGAAAAATGTGCATCGTGTCGAGCCAGGCGAAAGGGTACTTAGGCATCTGATCAAGGGCATGCAAACCAAACCATCTTATTTCGGGTCGGGAAGGGGGGCGGCCGTCTGCTTCCCCTGACTGGGTTCGCCGAGGATTCGATCGTGACAAGTGAAAGCATCCCGCTAGGATGGCAAAGCGTTCCTAAATGAAGCAATCTTTAACCTTTCCGGATCCCTGCTCGCTCTCGATTGTGATCGCAGTGTTTAACGGCGCACGCTCGATACCCGAGTTATGTCGGCGTCTGACCGAGGTGCTGGCCACTCGGGCCGCTCCTTTTGAGATCATTCTGGTGAATGATTGCAGCCGGGATCATAGCTGGGAGGTCATCGAACAACTCGCGGCGGATGGCCCAGGGGTGCGCGGGATTAATTTCATGCGCAACTACGGACAACATAACGCGCTCCTTTGCGGGATTCGCGCCGCCCGGTATGCCGCCATCGTGACGATGGACGACGATTTGCAGCACGCGCCGGAGGAGATACCGGGTTTGCTCGAGCGCCTCAACGAAGGGTTTGACGTTGTTTATGGCACGCCGGAGAGCGAACGGAACGGCTTTCTCCGGGGGATTGCCTCATATGTCACCCGCCTGGCCTTGCGCGCGGCCGTGGGCGCAGATGTGGCGAAGAATGTCAGTGCTTTCCGTGTTTTTCGCACCCAACTGCGGGATGCGTTCAGGAATTACCAGGCGCCTTTTGTTTCGATCGACGTACTCCTGACCTGGGGGACAACGCGATTCGCGGCGAAGAAAGTGCCTTTCCAGTCGCGCTCTTACGGCGCATCCAACTACACTTTCGGCAAGCTGGTGCGGCACGCGCTGGATATGATGACCGGCTTCAGCACCGCGCCTTTGCAATTGGCCAGTCTGATCGGTTTTGCCTGCACGCTTTTCGGCCTCGGAGTCTTTGTCTATGTCGTTGGCTGTTATTTCGCCCAGGGAAGCATTCCAGGGTTTCCGTTTTTGGCTTCAATCATCGCGATCTTTTGCGGGGCGGAGCTTTTTGCTTTGGGCGTCATGGGCGAATATCTGGCGCGAATGCATTTTCGAACGATGGATCGCCCCGTCTACACGGTTCGAAACGGGAGCGGGGAGAGCGAATTGCCCGAACAATGATCGACCAGCTGTACGAGGGAGCGGTCGGTGAACTGGAAGAGCTGTTGCCGCGGCTGCCCGATCCGCCGCTCGGCCATCTGGTTCACCTCACTCCGGCGCAAACCCGAGCCTGCTGGTTGGACGAGATCAGGCGCGACTTGGCTGCTCCCTCCGCCTCGGCCTGGATTGCGCGCGCCGGCGCCGATATCGACGGCCTTCTTTTCTACATCGATGCGCCATGGGATAGCAAAGTCGTGGGGCAAAAGGTGGGAACTCTGCGTCACTTTGCCGCGCTAATCGGAAGCGGGAATCGCGATAGACTGCTCGAAACCGCGCTGGAACATGCGTCCAAGCGCGGGGTGCGATGTGTGACTTGTAAGGTCCAGGCGAGCGAAATCGACACCATTCATTCGCTGGAGAAACATGGGTTTCTTCTGATGGATTCGCTCGTGGATTTTATCTTCGATTTTTCTTCAAGATCCGCGGACGCAAACAAGGCTCGGCTGCCGGGAGGCGGCGCGATGATTCGCCTTGCCGAACCCGAGGACCTTGTCGGAACGGTGCTCGTCGCGGAAAAAGCGTTCGCTCATTACTTCGGTCGTTACCAGGCAGATCCCAATGTCTCTGCTGACGCTGCCACGGATTTTTATCGCCAGTGGGTCCAGTCTTCCTTTCACGGCTGGGCGGATTGGATTTTGGTGGCCGAGGTCGAGCGGCGGATCGTCGGATTCGGAATCTGGAAGAAAGCTTCCGAATTGGAAGCCAGACATCTCCTCGGAGTGGCTCACTATGACCTCGCCGGAATTGACCCCGATTTTGCCGGAAGAGGTCTTTACTCGGCGCTCGCGATCGAAGGAATGCAGCGGGCCCGCCCGTTCACGGAGCATCTCATCGGCCCGGTGCACGTCCGCAACTACGCGGTGCATCGCGCTTTGTCTCGGCTCGGGTGGAAGATCCGCGCCGCTCGCCACTCGTTTCACAAGTGGCTCTGAGTGTGGGGAAGAATGAAAGTCTGCCTTGCCTGCGGCTATTCCTACACGGGCAAGGGCTGGGTTTGTCCACGCTGCGGAGTGCAGTCGGCGGAGGAGGATGGCTTGGTGCACTTCTGCGAGGATCCACCCGATGAGGACGGTGGGTTCAAACAGGAATATTTCGCGCGCCTGGCGCAACTCGAGCCGAGCAATTTTTGGTTCCGGGCCCGAAATCAACTGATCGTGTGGGCGCTGCAGACTTACTTCCCAACGGCCAAGAGTCTCTTCGAGGTTGGCTGCGGGACCGGTTTCGTGCTCGCGGGGATTCGTGAGGCGGCCCCCGGAATGCGCCTTGCGGCCAGTGAGATTTTCCGAGACGGCTTGATTTTCGCGGGCGCTCGGCTGCCCGGTGTGGATCTTTATCAAATGGATGCACGCCAGATTCCATTCGAGGACGAATTTGATGTCGTGGGTGCGTTTGATGTGCTCGAGCATATTGGCGACGACCAGCTTGTGCTTTCTAAAATGTTCAAAGCGACCCGACCCGGCGGCGGCATTCTCCTGACCGTTCCGCAGCATCCATTTTTGTGGAGCGACCTCGACCGGCACTCGATGCACCAGCGGCGTTATCGGCGCGCCGAGCTGCGGAGCAAAGTGGAACGCGCGCGCTTTCGCGTCGAGCGCATCACTTCGTTTGTTTCCTTCCTTTTGCCCCTCATGTTCCTCGCGCGCAAAAAGCGAAAGGATGGGGATCTCTGGGCGGAATTCCGGATCAGCCAATTCTTGAATGCCTCATTGGAAAAAGCGCTGGCGGCTGAGCGAGCCCTCATCCGACAGGGCGTTTCCTTCCCCGCCGGCGGTTCCCTTTTGCTCGTCGCCAGGAAACCAGCCTTCGCCTCGTGATCCGGATTCCTTTCAACCGGCCTTTCGCCACCGGCGACGAAATCGCCTACCTGCAGGAGGCGATCGCCTTGCCGAAGTTTTCCGGCGATGGGCCCTTCACCGCTGACTGTCACGCGATTCTCGAGCGTTCGTTAGGCAAAGCGAAAGCGCTTCTTACCACTTCGTGCACGCATGCGCTCGAAATGGCGGCCTTGTTGCTCGGAATCGGCCCGGGCGACGAAGTCGTCGTGCCCGCCTTTACGTTCGTCTCGACCCTTAACGCCTTTGTGCTGCGTGGCGCGCGGCCGATCTTTGTCGACGTGCGGCCCGATACATTGAACATCGACGAAAGGCAGATCGAAGAGCGCCTAACGAAAAACAGCAAGGCCATCTTCTTAGTCCACTACGCCGGCGTTGGCTGCGAGATGGATCCGATTCTCGAACTGGCCCAGCGGCATCAGCTGGCGGTGGTGGAAGATAACGCGCACGGTCTTTTCGGGAAATATCGGGGCCGTTTCCTTGGCACTCTCGGCGACCTCGCCGCACTCAGTTTTCATGAGACGAAAAATTTCAGCTGCGGCGAAGGCGGCGCCTTGCTGATCAACGACCCCGCGCTCGTGCCGCGGGCGGAAATCATCCGTGAAAAGGGAACGGATCGGAGTCGTTTCTTTCGGGGTGAAGTGGATAAGTACAACTGGGTGGATGTCGGCTCGAGCTATCTACCGTCAGACTTACTCGCTGCCTTCCTGCGGGCACAATTCGAGCATCGCGAACAGATCGAGTCGGCGCGAAAGAATATTTGGGAGACTTATCAGCGCGGTTTGGAGAGCTGGGCGCGAGACAACGGAGTGAGCCTGCCCTTCGTTCCCGCGGAATGTGAACAGAGTTATCACATGTTTTACCTCCTCCTTCCTTCACTCGATGTCCGTCAGAGACTGATCGCACACCTGGCTGGGCGCGATATTCTCGCTGTCTTCCATTACTTACCGCTGCATCTCTCGCCCATGGGACTGCGCTTTGACGGCCGCCCGGGCGATTGCCCGGTGACCGAGGACGTAGCCGCTCGGTTACTCAGGTTGCCATTCTTTACTGGAATGAGTGTGACCGAGCAGGCGGAGGTTATCGAAACGATCTGCGGATTTCGCTGTTCGTGAGCTTCTCGATGACGAGAGCGAATATCCCGGGGTGGGCAAGTCTGCTGATCGCCGTTGTCCTTACGGGATATTCTTTTGCATGGCAGGGTGGAGTCGGCTTCAACGTCGCTGACGAAGGTTTTCTCTGGTACGGCGTGGAACGAACGGTGGCCGGCGAAGTGCCCTTGCGGGATTTCCAATCGTACGATCCCGGCAGGTATTACTGGTGTGCCGCGGGAACGCTCCTCTTCGGCAAAAGTCTCATCGCACTACGCGGCTCGGAGGCCTTCGCTCAGGTGCTCGGTCTCTGGCTTGGACTGCTGGCTGCGACCCGGCTCACCCGCAACTGGATCGTGCTTTGTCTGATCGGTCTCATGCTGGCCGTCTGGATGTTTCCATCGCATAAGATGTTTGATCACGTCCTCTTGCTGGCCGGAATTTGGATTGTCACCCGAATGTTGGAAATGCCTTCGCCCAAACGGGTGCTGACGGCAGGTGCATTCGTTGGGCTCTGTGTCTGCTTTGGCAGGAACCATGCTCTTTACCAGGGAGCGGCGCAGGGTGTTCTGCTGCTTTGCCTTTGGCTTAGGCTACCCGCCGAGTTACCACTCTCGCGTTTCCTCACCTGGCCGCTGGGGATTTTTTTGGGTGCGCTCCCACTTGTTGCGATGACGGTTTTCGTCCCGGGATTTTTCGGGAGTTATCTGGAGTCGCTGGTCGCGATCTTTCGTAACGGAACGAATCTCGTCCTTCCTATTCCGTGGCCATGGCGTTTCTCTCCGTCGGCTAACTCAATCGCCGATATGCGCCAAATCGTTCTAGGCCTGTTGATGATTGCCTTTCCCCTTACTTACCTCGCGGGTCTGGCCGCCTGGATAATGTCTCCTGCCCGTGCCCTCAGAGAGCGCGCGCTGCTGGCGGCTTGTAGCGTTATTGGATTGTTCTATCTGCATCACCTTTATTCGCGCGCCGATCTGAGTCATCTGGCCCAGGCGAGTCATCCCTTTACCCTTGGCTTACTCGCGCTTGGGTCACTATTGTTACCCGGCATCGCTTACCAGACGATAATCGCCAGCCTGCTGCTGGCGACCGGGCTTTTCGAGGTTCTGGATCAAACGCCCGCCTATCAAAGATTGGTTTCACCTGTGCCGTGGCCCCGTTGCGAGGCGATCGGTGGCATTTTTCTACCACCCGATTGGGCGCAATCCCTGGATGCCTTGCGCAGGTTTGGCGCCAAAAACATTACCTCGCAAGAGGGCGTTTTCGTCGCTCCCACCGCACCTGGTTTATATTCTATCCTCGACTGTGCCGCGCCCGTTTGGGGGGTGGATGTCTATTTTCCCGCGACCGAGAAGACGCAAAGAGAAATCATTGCCGCCCTCGAAAGGAAAAATGTCGCCTGGGCGATTATTTCAAATATTCCTCCCGATCGAAGGAATGAACTGAGGTTTTCCGTGATTTATCCCGAAGTCTGGAAGTTCTTGATGAAGAATTTCCAGCCACTGGCACAACCGCGACTTCCCGGCGGGTTGACCATCTTCCACCGCTTCGGTTTAAACCGATTAGCTCCTGCACGAGAGCTTTCTCCTCCTTCAACTCATTGATCAGCCGTGTTGATTTGGCACTCCTCTGTGCTGTAGTGGCTCAGGAAATGAACAAGTGGAGCCAATCAACGGGAGATCTCTTCGTGGGATATGCCACGATTATGGGAACGATTCTCTTTACGGTCTTCGGCCAAATCGTGCTGAAATGGCAGATGAGCAAGGTCGGCGCGTTGCCGAGCGGCTTCTTGGAGAAGGTGGGATTTCTTCTCGGCGTAATGTGGAACCCGTGGATTCTCAGTGCCGTAGGAGCTGGATTTTTGGCCTTCCTTTGTTGGATGGCGGCGATGACAAAATTTGAATTAAGCTACGCCTACCCGTTTATGAGCGCCTCGTTTGTCTTTGTTCTCATCCTGAGTATAATAATGCTACGAGAGACTTTGACGTTTCCGAAGGTGATTGGGGTAGCCTTGGTGATGGTAGGAATAATCGTTGGCAGCCGCGGATAGGATCTTCTGCTTTGGTAAAATAATCGCGCGGACGCAGTCATCTCATTTAATCGACCTTAGGGACTCTGCGCTCTTATCGAACATTAGTATCGCAAAACCTGGGGTTCGCTGTCACGCGGCCACTGTCGGCTATCTCCCGGTAAAAAACATGGGCACGGCCGTTAAATGCGCTGGAAAGATTCCCGTCCACGAGACCATTTCGGACGATCCGATGGATCACGCGCCAATCTGCGTTTCTCCGCCACCTGTCCAATCCTGTGCGACTATCTGCGAAGCAACTTCCAACCAACCTGTCACCGACGTTCAACATCTACCCGGGATGCGTCTCCAGCAGCGAACAGGAGCTAGCCGAGGAGGTCCTTCACGAGCGATCTTTCTTCCTTCAGCTCGTTGACCGACGCGTCGATTTTTGAGCGGCTGAAATCGTTGATCGGGACGTCGGGCACAATCTCCCATTTGCCGTCGCTGATGTGAATCGGGAATGAGCTGATGAGATCCTTCTCCACGCCGTAGCTGCCATCGGAACAAACCGCGACGCTGTGCCAGTCTCCGCTTTTCGTCTCCCTCGTTAGGCTGCGGACGGTGTCGACGACGGCGTTGGCGGCGGAGGCCGCGGAGGAAAGGCCGCGCGCCTTGATGATGGCGGCCCCGCGCTGTTGCACGGCAGGCATGAAGGTATCCTTGAGCCACTTCTCGTCGTCGATCACCTTGTCGGCAGGTTTTCCGTCGATCTTCGCATTGTAGAAATCGGGATACTGCGTCGCAGAATGGTTGCCCCAGATTGTCATGTTACTGACCGCGGTGACGTCGACGCCCGCCTTCTGCGCGAGCTGGGCTTTGCCGCGGTTTTCATCGAGCCGGGTCATGGCAAACCAGCGGTCGTTAGGCACAGACCGCGCGTTGTTCATCGCGATCAGGCAATTGGTGTTGCAGGGATTTCCTACGACGAGGGTACGCACATCGGAGGCCGCATTTTTCACAATCGCCCGGCCCTGGCCGATAAAAATTTTTCCGTTGATGCCTAACAAGTCGCCGCGCTCCATCCCGGCTTTGCGCGGAATGCTGCCGACGAGCAACGCCCAGTTCACGTCGCGGAATCCTTCGTCGAGGTGGGCTGTCGGGGTGATGCCTTTAAGAAGCGGGAAAGCGCAATCTTGCAGCTCCATCACGACCCCTTCGAGGGCGCCGAGGGCCGGCGGGATTTCGATGAGTGAAAGCTCGACCGGCTGGTCCGAACCGAACATCGAGCCGGAGGCGATACGAAAGAGAAGCGAATATCCAATCTGACCAGCAGCGCCGGTAACGGCGACCTTAATGGGCGAATTCATTTTCCTTCTTAGCCGCGGTTGCGGCGAATGACAATCGTCCGCTCTGTGTGAGCAGCTCGCGCACGATCCGAAGCTGATGTTGCAAGGCGCGGCCGCGACCCAACTTCTCCACCGTGGTGTGCAAACGCCGCGACCAATTCGAACCCGCCGCCGTTCCCGGGACGTTGAAACGTTCCTTCCGTCCTAGGAGGTCGGTAATCATGACGAGCGCAATCCAGGATTCGGAGCGAAAGAGCGCCTCGAAAATTGCCGGATAAAAATCGCGCAGGTAAATTGCCGATTCGTTAGGCGGAGCGATCCCGGCGAATTCCGCGATCTTCGTTAGGTCGTGCCGCGCCTGTTCGCGCGATCTGCCCGCCTTTCCGAAAGCCTCTTCCCAGAGCGCGCGGAGCGGTTTGTGATCGTGGGTGGCAAAAGTCGCGACCGACAGCCGCTCGTACTCGCGACCCGGGATGATGCGCTGGTCAGGATAATTTTCCCATTGCGGAATCTTGAAACCGGCGATGCCTAACGACCGCAGGCTCGGCCGGACGTAATCCGGAACGGTGCCGAGGTCTTCGCCCACGATCCGGACCGCGCCGCCCGATTCGTCCAGCAGCGCACGCAGGTATTCCTCGCCTTCGCGTTTGTTCATCTCGCAGTTTTCCCAGCTCGAATCGTCGCGTGGCGCGAAATGCGGTTCGCGACCGTCCGTCCGCGCGCGCATCTCATTCCAATCGAGTGAAAGGAATTCGGAATTGCGCTGCGGTCGCCAGGGGAAGGAATAAATCCGATAAAAGCCGAGGACATGATCTATGCGGAAGAGATGAAAAATTCCGCGCACTCCGCGGACGCGCTGGCGCCACCAAGCGAAATTGTGGCTGCGCATCAGGTCCCAACGATAAAGCGGGATGCCCCAGTTCTGGCCCCACTTCTGGGTGAACTCATCGTCCTTGAAGTAAGGCTCCGGCGGAGCGCCGCCCGACCAGTCGAGCGCGAAACGATCGGGATGTGCGAAGACATCGGCGCTGTAATAGCTGACGCCAAAAGGAATATCGCCCATGAGCGCGAGGCCCCGTTGCTCGGCATAGGATTTAACCTCGCGCCATTGCTGGTGCGCGATCCATTGCACATAACGGTGAAAATCGCGGCGTTCCTCGAGCGGAGCCCGCTCTTCTTCGCCTAACGACTCGAGCCAGCGACGGGCGGCGTCGATGGTGGAATGCTGCGGCCCCCATTCATCCCAGGTCTCGCGATCGCCGTTCATTTCCATGAGGACGCGGAAGAGGGTGTAATCAGGCAGCCACGACTTTTCGGTTTCGCAAAAGCCGACGAAGTCGGAATCGGTCAGGCTTCGTTTTCGGAAGAAATCAAAGGCGCGCTCGAGAAGTTTCCTTTTGAGCGGCTTCACGATCTCGTAATGCACGCTGCCGCGCCGCAGCGCCTTCAGATCGACTCCCGACGTTACCTCTTGGAAAGCGGCAGCCGATAAATCCGGCGGCGTACCGGGCGCGAGATGCAGGGTCGTGGGATCGAGCGCGCGCGAGCTGATTGCGTTGTAAGGACTATTGTCGCCGCCGGTTTCGTTGATCGGCAGAAGCTGCACGAGTTGGAAACCGATGGCGCGGGCCCAGTCGATGAAGTGCCGCAAGGCTGCGACATCGCCGACACCAAGATCGTCTTCCATCCGAAGAGCGAAGAGCGGAGCGAGAACGCCCGCCACCTTTTCGTTAGGCGAGAGGTTCATCTCCAGACAACCGCAGCCGACTCCAGTTCTACGGATGAATCGATTCGAGGTCGCATCACACTGGTGACCTGTGCGCGCTTCGTCCGAAGATACGCGCCTCAGCTGCGCCGGACGTTCCAATCCTCGACCAGCGGGGCCGGGATCTCTTTGAGGAAGCGCGACGGACGCTGGAACATGTCGCCGTAGCCAGCGTTGAGGCGCATGTGCGGATGGGTGAGATAAAGTTCGTCGCGCGCACGGGTGATCGCGACGTAAAACAGGCGCCGCTCTTCTTCGATCGCTTCCCGCGTGTCGAGCGAGCGGGTGCTTGGGAACATTCCGTCGGTCAGCCAGATGACGAAGACGGTGTGGAACTCAAGGCCTTTCGCCTGATGGACCGAGGAGAGATTAACCGCTTCGGTTTCGCCGGTCTGATTGGCGGCCGGTTCCGCATCGACGTTGCTGATGAGAGCGAGCTGGGAAAGGAATTCGTGGATGTCCTTAAACTGGCGCGCGAAGCCGGCGAGCTGGCTGAGGTCTTCCTTGCGCAGCTCGTAGTTGGCGAAGTTGGCCTTGGCGTAATCGTCGTAGATCGCTTCCACAATCGACATGATCATCTCGGTCGGCTGCTTCGGTTCCCCGTTAGGCGCGATCTCATCGAGCGTGTCGGCCAGTTGCTGCCAAGATTTTTTGGCGCGGGCGCCGACTGGCATTGGCAGGAGCCGATCGTTCCAGGATGCGATGACCGCGTCTTCGGTCAGCGATTCCTCCCAACCGCGCCAGAGATTCTCCGCGCTCTTGCCCCCGATGCCGGGGAGCAGCCGGACCATCCTCTTAAAGGCGACCTCGTCGCGCGGGTTGGCGACGAAGCGAATGAAGGCGGTCACGTCCTTAATGTGCGCCTGCTCAAAAAAACGGATGCCGCTCGTGATCTGGTAGGGGATGCCGCGGCGCGAGAGCTCGAGCTGCAATTCGACCGCATGATAGTGGGCCCGGTAAAGGACCGCGATCTCGTTCAGGTCGATCCCTTCGTCGCGCAGCTCGAGGATGCGCTGTGCGACGAACTGAGCTTGCTCGCCGCCGTCATTCAGGGCGACGATCGCGGGCTTTATCGAATTCGTTAGGCGAGTGGCGGTCAGGTTCTTGCGGAACTGCTGCACATTTTGCGCGATGGCGGCGTTCGCGACCTGCAAAATCTCCGGCACGCTCCGGTAATTCAGCTCGATCTTAAAGACCTGCGCCTTCGGATAACGGCGCGGGAACGCGAGAATGTTTTGGAAGTTCGCCCCGCGCCAGGAGTAGATCGACTGTGCATCGTCGCCCACGACCATTACGTTCTGATGCTCGGTCGCGAGCAGGTCGATGAAGTCGGCCTGAATCTTGTTCGTGTCCTGATATTCGTCGACCAGAATGAACTGAAATTGCCGGCGATAAAAGGCCGCGATTTCCTCGTGCTCTTTCAGCATCCGGAGCGTTTTCTCGAGCAGGTCGTCGAAGTCCAACGAGTTGGTCGATTTCTTCCGCCGCTCATAGCGCACGTGGACGTCTTTGATCTGTTCGATGAGCGGAAGGAAATAAGGGAATTTTTCCGCGAGCAACTCCTCGATCGGGCGCTCGGTGTTGACGACGAAGCTGTAGATGTCGGCCAGGACGTCGGCCTTCGGAAAGCGGATTTCTTTCGGATCAATTCCGGAACTCGCGACGACCCCGTTGAGCAAATCTTTTTGATCTTCACGATCCATGATCGTGAATCCGCTCGAATAACCGAGCGCGCTGCCATGGCGTCGAAGCATCCGGTTGCCGACGGAATGAAAGGTGCCGCCCCAGAGCCCGCTGGCGTCGACCGGGAGAAGATTGGCGACGCGGTCGAGCATCTGCCGCGCGGCTTTGTTGGTGAAGGTGAGAAGGAGGATGTTCCGCGGGTCGACCCCATTCTCGAGAAGGTAGGCGACGCGATAAGTGAGGGTGCGCGTTTTGCCGGAACCGGCGCCGGCGATGACGAGCAATGGCCCGGGCGGCGCGGTCACGGCGGCGTATTGCTGCTCGTTCAGCTCCTCCGCGTAGTTGATGCTGATCGCGGCCGCGGAAGGGGCGCGCTGGAGCGTGTATTCGCGGGACATTGGGGCATTACGCTCCTGTCGCGCCCCCGGCACTTCAACGAAAAGTTTTCGCGCGCGATCGGACTTCTTTGGGAATCGAAGGCCTGCTCGGGCTTCGGAAGTGCCCCCGCTGCCAAATCCGAATTTCCGGCGCTATCGTCTTGGGGAGAGGATCAGCGCGGACTGCTGAGAAAACATTCGCCTGCGATATAGGGGGCCTGAAGGCCGTGGCAAGGTTACTGCTTATAGGCCTATAGAAATTATGGCAAACCTTGCCAGACAAGCTTTACCTCTATGAAAATCCTAAACCGCGACTGTGCCGAATTCCTCGTGATCGATGATGATCCGGCGATCACTAAATTCCTCGCCACCTACCTGAGAGAGAAGGGCCACACCTGCGCCACTTTGACGGAAGGATTCCAAACCGCTTCCTGGCTCGAAATGCAGGATTGTGAAGTCGTGATCGTGGATCTCAACATGCCGAAAGTCGACGGTATCTCGCTCATCTCTTTTATCCGGGAGATTCAGCCCGATCTGCCGATCATCGTCTTCACCGGCATCGGCTACGAAGAAGAGAAAATGCACGCCGCGCTGCGGGCGGGCGCGAACGGCTACGTGAGTAAGAACCTGCCGATCGAACAACTCTATTGCGTTCTCTCGCGCGTCCTCGGCACCTGCCGGCAACGGGCGCGGCGCGAAGTTCTCAGCCGTTCTCAACCCGCATTGCTTGGCGCCGCCTAACGACGACGGACGTCTGCCAGCAGATCGCGCAGCCCTTCCGGGGAAAGAGTTTCGGCGCCGCTCGCGCTGGCCGTTTCCTGCTCGAGATAATCGCCGGTCGCGACCAACAGCTGAAAGCGGGCGGCGTATTTGCTCGCCAGGCGTTCGATGATGGAGTCGGCTGTCTGGCCGACACGAGAATAGAAGATCTGGATCTCGCCCGGCTCAGCCTCCTGGGAAACCGAAGAGCCGCGGCCGTCAAAGACGACGACAACTTTGGTCCCGCTCCAATCCTGGTAATCGCGCAGCTGCTTGATCAGCGCCTCGCGCGCGAGCGAGGTGCGGTGTTCGTGCAGCCGGCGCAATTCCGGCCAGGCGAAAATGATGCTGTGACCGTCAACCAGGAGATATTGCGGTGGCACGCCTCACGATAGGATGGGCCTGCCGGCGGAATCAAACCGGCGCGAGGTTGATTCTAGGAGGCCGCAGCTGCCGCAGTGGTGGCGGCTTTTTTGCCACGTGCTTTCGTGGCTGGCCGGCGGGGAGCTTTGGCGGCGACGCGTTTGCGTTCGAGATAAGCTTTGTGCCGTTTCCGTTTTACTTTGACCCGGTGTTGTTGACCCATGAGGCAGTTGCTATAGGCCGGATAGGCAGCCGGCGCAATTTGGAATCGCGCTGCTGTGTTTTTAGGAGAAAGCAGTCCCCCGGAATTCGTGATTGCTATTCTAGCGGGCCCGCGTCCAAAAACGCTCCCGCAAAAGTCACAGATGTTCCTGCCTAACCAGTCCGTCACGATGTCGCCCAAACTGCTGATCACGATCTCACTCGCCCTGATAAGCCTGTCGCTCGTCTTCGGGTTTCTGAATCGGGGCAAAGTGAAAGGGATGAGCAGCGAACTTGTCACCACGACAGCGGCGCGCGACGCCGCGACCCAGGGCCGAGCCGCGAGCGAACGGAAGTTAAAGGCGCAGCAAAAGGCGATGTCCGCCGCCACGAGCAAGGAAACAGCGGCGGAAGAAAAAGCGCAGACCGCGACGGCCGATTTGACCAAGGCGCAGAACGAAAAGGCCGAGCTCGAATCGAAGCTGCAGGCGAGCGAGACGCAAATTGCCGATCTGCAAAAGCGGGTGGCGGAGGCAACGGTCGGCGGAGTAGCGGGCGCATCGAATGGCGTCTCGGCTCCGGATTTGAAAGCGATGCTCGACGACACGAAGGCCCAACTCGCTGCCGCCGAGCAGGAGAAGCAACTTCTCGGCGACAAAGTAAAGGACGCGCAGGATCGGGTGAAGCAGATGGAAGAGGAAAAGAAGCGGCGCGAAACCGGCAACGCGCCTGGCATTCACGGCACGGTGCTGGCGGTCAACCAAGCCTACAATTTCGTCGTCCTCAGCATGGGCGACCGCCAGGGGGTGGTGCCAAATTCCGAGATGCTGGTCATGCGCCACGGTTCGCTTATCGGCAAGATCCGCATCTCCTCAGTTGAACCGACCACTTCCATAGGCGATATCATCACCAACAGCTTGGCGCGCGGCGTCCAAGTGCAGCCTGGAGATACCGTTATTTATGCTGGAAGCACCAACTCGTAGCGGAACGTGGGTCCGTTGCCTAACGTTCCTTCTTCTCTTCACCAGTTCGCTTTTCTTCTCCTCCTGTGCGACGGAGGAAAAGCGCACCGCCTTGATCAACGATCCCGATGCGCAAAAGGAAACGAGCATTCCCTGGAATAAACCGGCGAAGTGGGAGAATGGAGCGAACCTCCCGGGCGGCCTCGGCAGCGCCTCCGCTGCCGCGAACGGTCTCCCTGGCGCCGGGCCCGGATACTAGGCGACCCGGACGATTTCCGATTCATCCTTCGGACTCTGTCGGGCGAAGCACTTCGAGAGTCGCCGATGGCTCGCGCTTAAATCCAGAAGCCGGCCGGGATGACCGCATCCTTCGGCACGACCACGATCCCATCGCGGATGTAATAGTTAGGCGCGTCGAGATCGGTTGCCTTCCCTTCCGGCGTGATGACGACGCCGTCGCCGATCCGAGCGTTCTTATCGATGATCGCGCGATCAATCACGCAATTGCGCCCGACCCCGATCGGCGGCACGTCGGGTGAACTTGGCGGCGCGGCCGCTTCGAAATGGTCGCCGCCCATGACGACGCTGTTGCGAATCGTCGCGCCGCTTCGGATGATGCTGCGCACGCCGATCACGCTTCGCTCGATGTGCGCGTCGGAGATAATGCAGCCGTCGGAGATGATCGCCTGTCGGAGGGTGGCGCCGTTGATCTTGCTCCCGGGCAGGAAGCGCGGGTGGGTGTAGATCGGCGCGGTCGCTTCGAAGAAGCTGTAGTTCGGCACGAGATTGGTCAGGTCGAGATTGGCCTCGTAAAAGGCGCGGATCGTTCCGATGTCCTCCCAGTAGCCTTCGAAGATGTAGGCGTAGACGTTTCGCTGGCCGATCGCGGTTGGGATGATGTGCTTCCCAAAATCAGCCTCCTCGCCTTGCAGGCAATCGATCAACACCTCGCGGTTGAAGACGTAAATGCCCATCGATGCCTGGAAGAGGTCCTCGTCCCCCTTCTTCTTGATCGACTCGAGCACCTCGGGAGCGAGCTTTAATTCATCGAGCAGCGCCGTCTCCTTCGGCTTCTCCTCGAAGCGTGTGATCCGGTGGTCCTTTCCACTCAACATGATCCCGAAATTCGAGGCGGCCGCGCGCTGCACCGGAGTGACGGCGAGCGTGATGTCGGCTCCGGAGCGGATGTGTTGATGGAGCAGCATCCGGAAATCCATCCGGTAAAGCTGGTCGCCGCTCAGGATGAGGAAATAATCGTAAGGCTGCTCGAGGAAGTAGCGCAGGTTCTGGCGGACGGCGTCGGCCGTGCCCTGATACCATTGCGCGCCCTCCGGCGTTTGTTGCGCGGCCAGGATCTCGACGAAGCTGCGCGAGAAATTGTCGAACTTGTAGCTCGCCTGGATGTGGCGATGGAGCGACATGCTATTGAACTGGGTCAGGACATAGATCGAGCGCAACCCGGAGTTGAGGCAGTTGCTGATCGGGATGTCGACCAGACGATACTTTCCGCCTAACGGCACCGCCGGCTTGGAGCGATCCTTCGTCAGGGGAAAAAGCCGGGTGCCGGCGCCGCCGCCCATGATGATCGAGAGGGTGCGCTGGGTCGTGCCAGGCGGAAGAGCAGGCGATAGCGGCATACCGGCGGCAGCATATCGCAGGATTCGCGGCCTGTCAGGGCGCGCCTTGGCCGGAAGTTTGTGCGCCGCGCCCCCCAACGCGACAGCCTGAGGTTGCGGAAGAATTTTCCGGTGGCAATTCCAACCGACTGGCTCATCTTTTGCTCGTTAGGCTCCGACCCTTTCATGCCACCGACCACTCCACCGGCCAACGTCTACCTGCTCTCGCCTGCCGAGGTGGTGAAAGATGCGCCCGCCTTTGCCGAAGCCTGCTACGACACCCTCCGCGCCGGCTTCGCCCTCCAACCCGCACCCCGGCACACCCTCGCTTCCGATCCGGCCTCCGCCGAGATCGTTCTCGCCCCCATTCAGAGCGGCGGTTACGGCCCCTGTCTCGAAGCGTTGAGGCGTAGCGCCGTCTACCGGAGCTTCGCCGACAAACTCGTGGTCTACTCGGCGGGCGACGGGCAGTTCCCGGCCGTCCGCGGGCTCTATACCACCGTCACCGGGCGCTGGGCCCGCGAAGGGTGGGCCTTGCCCGCGCATCACATCTCCTCCCACATCCATCGCTTCGCCTTTGCGCCGGAAGAGTTGGGCGCGAAGGACATTCTTTTCTCCTTCGTCGGCGCTTCCCGAACCCATCCGATCCGGGAGAAGGTTGTGCGGCTTGAACACCTCCACGCCGTCCTGATCGACTCCTCCGCCAAGACCGAGAAGCATTGGTGGGAAAAGGAAGACAAGGAGCGCTTCGTCGAATCCTTCCGCGACGTCACCCGGCGTTCCCGCTTCGTGCTTTGTCCGAGGGGCGTGAGCGCCTCCACCGTCCGCTTCTTCGAGGCGCTCGAGGCTGGCGCGGTCCCGGTTATCATAGCGGATGATTTCGAGTTGCCGGTCGGTCCGAGATGGGAGGAGTGCTCGATCCGGGTGCCGGAGGAGGAAGTGGCAAATATCCCCGGGTTGCTCGAGGGATTGGCGAAGAAGGCGGGCGCGATGGGCCGCGCGGCCCGCGCGGTCTGGGAGGATTACTTCTCGCCGGCCGCGACGGTTAACAGCTTCGTCTACTGGGCGCGCCTGTTGTTCCTGCATTCGCACCGCCGCTCCACCGGTTTGATCGTCGAGGAATACACCAGGCCGGGATTAGTCAGGGCAAAGCTGCGCCACCTCCTGAAATCCGGCGCGACCGACTAGCCCGCCGCGCACTCAGGGCAAAACTTCCCGCTATTGCGGTAGGAACCCGCCGCCCCTACAATCCCAGCCATGTGCGGCATCGTCGGATACGTCGGGAGGGCGGAGGCAGGCCCCATCCTGCTCGATGGCCTGCGCCGTCTGGAGTATCGCGGTTACGATTCGGCCGGGGTCGCGATTGTCGACGGCGACCACGTCGAGACCCGGAAGTGCGCCGGCCGCATCGCCGGTTTGTCGAAACTGATGGCGGACGATCCCGCCGCCGGCACCTTCGGGATCAGCCACACCCGCTGGGCGACGCATGGCAAACCGACCGACCAGAACGCTCACCCGCACTTCGACGAGAGCGGCAAGCTCGCCCTCGTCCACAACGGGGTGATCGAAAACTACCAGCAGATCAAGGACTCGCTCCTCCAAGAGGGCGAACATCATTTCACCTCCGAGACCGACACCGAGGTCCTGGCCCATTTGGTTGGGAAAATCTATGACGACTCCGCCGCCGGCGTGACTGATGCCCGGCAGCACAAGGCCCTCCTCGTCGAGGCCCTCCGCAGCGCCCTCCAGCAGGTGATCGGCACTTACGGGATCGCCCTCGTCCACGCCGATATATCCGATTTCATCGTCGGGGCGCGGCGCGGCAGCCCGCTCGTCCTCGGCGTTGGGAAAGAGGAGAACTTTCTCGCGAGCGACGTGAGCGCGATCGTCGCCTACACCCGCGATGCGGTTTACCTGAACGACTTCGATCTCGTCGCGGTCGAGCGCGACAAATTCGAGATCAGCTCGCTCGCCGGCGAGAGCGGGCATCACGCCATCAGCAAGGTCGAGTTCACCGCCGAGGACATCAAGAAAGGCGATTACCCCCACTACATGCTGAAGGAGATCTTCGAGCAGCCCGGCTCGGTCCGCGACGCGATGCGCGGGCGCCTCAGTCTCGAGGAATGCACGGCAAAGTTAGGCGGCTTGAACATGACTCCGGCCGAGCTGCGCCAGGTCGGCCGCATCGTCCTGACCGGCTGCGGGACCGCGCTTCACGCCGGGATGGTCGGGGAATATTTGATCGAACAGTTGGCCCATCTCCCGACCGAGGTGGAATACGCCAGCGAATTCCGCCATCGCAACACCCCGATGACGGGCGACACCCTCGTCTTCGCGATCAGCCAGAGCGGCGAGACGGCCGACACCTTGGGCGCCTTGCGCGAGAGTCAGCGCAAGGGTTTCCGCACCCTCGGCATCTGCAACAACGTCGCGAGCACGATCGGCCGGGAGAGCGACGGCGGGGTCTACATGCATGCCGGCCCGGAGATCGGCGTCGCCGCGACCAAGTCCTTTACCTCCCAGGTCGTCATCCTGACCCTGATCGGGCTCTTGTTCGGCCGGCTCCGGCATCTCTCGACCGCGGAGGGGACCGCGATCATCGAAGCGCTCGAGGCTTTGCCGGAAAAGATCGAGCAGGTCCTGAAGATGACCGAACAGATCAAGGAGGTCGCGCAGAAATATGCCGCCGCCAGCGGCCTCCTCTTCTTCGGCCGGCAGTTGAATTTCCCGATCGCGCTCGAGGCCGCGCTCAAGGTGAAAGAAATCACCTACCTCTTCGCCGAGGGACATCCGAGCGCGGAGTTGAAGCACGGCATCATCGCCCTCGTTAGGCCGGAGCTCCCCTCCGTCTTCATCGCGCCCGACGACGCCATCTTTTCCAAGAACCTGAACAACATCGAGCAGGTCCGCGCCCGCAAAGGCCCGATCATCGCGGTCACGACCGAGGGCGGGGCCGCGAAACTCAAGGGCATCGCCGACGACATGATCGTCGTGCCCGATGCGGACGATGTCGTGATGCCGGTCCTGACCGTCATCCCCCTCCAGCTTTTCGCCTACCACCTCGCGGTCGCGCTCGGCCGCGACGTGGACAAGCCACGCAACCTGGCGAAGAGCGTCACGGTCGAGTGACCGCCGCCCGCCGCTTCACCTTCGCCGGCCCGCGCGCGGCCTGCCTTCCTTCTCGTTAGGCGAAAATCCTAGCTCCGTTTCCCGGCGATCATCCGGTAAATCAGGAGGAGGATCATCGCGCCGATGATCGAGGCGATGAATCCCGCCGGCTGGCCCGGCTGATACCAGCCGAGGAGCCGCCCGAGATAACCGGCGACGAAGGCGCCGGCGACGCCGAGAAGGATGGTGATGATGCAGCCCCCGGGATCTTTCCCCGGCATGAGGAGCTTGGCGATTCCGCCAACGACGAGACCGATAATGAGTGTCCAGATGATTGCGCCCATAGGTGAATCTCAGGCTACACACAGGGCGGGGCGCGCGGCAATCGTTTTATCGCCGGCGCCGGTGACCTCGGCCGAAATGATAACCAAACCAGCCGGCTGACGCGCCGCGCCTGTCCTTCCGATCTACAACCGCACGACCCGCGCGCTCTGGATGTCGTCGCTCGCCATCATCTCAGCCAGCAACTCCGGCGGCGGCGCGGTATCGAGGTTGAGGACGGTCAAGGCCCGGCCGCCCGCCTGATTCCGGCTGAGCGACATGGTCGCAATGTTGACCCCGTGCGCGCCTAACAATGTCCCGATCCGCCCCACCATCCCCGGCCGGTCTGTGTTCTCGAGTACGAGGAGCACGCCGCTGGGCCGCGCTTCGACTGGCCGGCGATTGATGCTCACGATCCGGGGCGTCGCGCCAAAGAAAGCGCCCGCGACCGAGAGCGTCCGGCCCTCCGCTTCCGCCGTCAGCTCGAGCAGATCGGTGTAATCGCCCGGCACGCTCAGGCGCGACTCCGCAATCCTGATCCCGAGGGTGGCGGCGAAAGCCGGCGCGTTCACCTCGTTGATCTCGTCGCCTCCGGCGAGCTGGAGAAACCCCTTCAGGATCGCGCGGGTGATCGCGGTCGTATCGACTTCGTTCACTTTCCCGCTGTAATTGATCTGCAGACTCTCGACCCGCTTCGGCGCGACCTGGGAGAGGAAACGCCCGAGCTTTTCCCCGAAGCGCAAATGCGGCCCGACGATCGCGAGCGTCTTCGCATCGAGGCTCGGCAGGTTGATCGCGTTCCTGATCGTCCCCTCGAGGAGCGCCGCCTTGATCGCCTCGGCGATCTCGATCCCGACGCTCTCCTGCGCCTCGATGGTCGAGGCCCCGAGATGCGGGGTGAGGATGAGATTGGGAATCCCGCGGAGCGGCGAATCGGCCGGGAGCGGCTCGGTTTCGAAAACATCGAGCGCCGCGCCCGCCACTTGTCCGCTCGTTAGGGCGGTAAGCAGCGCCGCCTCGTCGAGCAGGCCGCCCCGCGCGCAGTTGATGATCCGCAGGCCGCGTTTCGCTCTCGTTAGGCGAGCCGCGTCCAGCAGATGATGGGTCTCAGCGGTCAATGGCGTGTGCAGGCTGAGGAAATCGGCCAGCGGGAGCAGCTCGTCGATTTCCTCCACCAGCTCGACCTGAAGCGAGCGGGCCCGGCTCGGGGAAAGATAGGGGTCGTAAGCCAGGACCCGCATCCCGAAAGCGATCGCCCGCCGGCTCAGCTCCGAGCCGATCCTCCCCATCCCGATAATCCCAAGCGTTTTGTTATAAAGCTCGGTCCCCTCAAATTGTTTCCGGTCCCACTTCCCGGCCTGGAGGTTGGAATGAGCCTGCGGGATCTTGCGCGCGACCGAGACGAGGAGCGAGAAAGCATGTTCCGCCGTCGAGATCGTGTTGCCGCCGGGCGCGTTCATCACGATAACACCCCGCCGGGTAGCCGCCTCGACATCGACGTTATCGACCCCGACCCCGGCGCGGCCGACGACCCGCAGCCGGCTTCCGGCCTGGAGGATCGCAGCCGTCACCTTCGTCTGGCTGCGCACAATCAGAGCGCTGAACTCGGGAATCACGGCCACCAGCTCCGCTTCGCTCAGCCCGGTCCGCACCACCGCCTCGAGCGGGCTCAGCGCCTCGATCCCCCGCGGCGAAATAGCATCCGCGACCAGGACTTTAGGCGTCGCACTCACGCAAAACAGGTCCCTTCGGTCCGATAAGATCTACCCGAAAATCACCAGCCGGATCGAGTCCGGCAGATTCTGCGCGATCTGAGTCGCGACGCTGCCTTTGAGAAGATCGGCTAGGGAGCGCCGCTGCGACGCCCCGAGGATGATGTAATCGACCCCGAGCGTGGCCGCGAGGTCGAGGATCGTGGCGGACGCGTCCTCGCTCACCGCGAAGACCGGCTGGACGCAGACCCCGCGCGCTTCGCCCTCCTTGATCATGAGCGACATGATCGCGCGCGCCTCGGCGTCGTCGCGCCACTTCGCCCTGCCAAGGACGGCGGGCGCGCCGGAAAAATAAACCGCGATCTCCTTCACGTAGACGACGCAGAGGACCGCCTTGCGCAGTTGCGCCTCCTCGAGCGCGAAATTCAGGACCGGGTTAATCCCGCGGGCGGCGACCATGATCTTCTGCCCTTCCTCGAGGCGCGGCTGCATCGTCTCGGGAAGGTTCGGCGCCACCATCGCCGCCACTTCCTTCGTCATCGTGACCGTTTTCAAGCCCGAAAGCTTGTGTGAATAGGCGCGAAGGGAGAGACCGATCCCGAGGACGCACATCGCGAAGAAGAGGGCGTCCGGTTTCGTCTTCGCGATCGTCAATTCCACCGCCGCGAGGACGAGGAAAGTGGCCCCCATGAGGAGCCGCTGATACCAGGTGATGTCGAGCTTCTTATTGAAGGTGCACGAGCCGAGGTTGACCGCGATCGCTCCCACCACCCCGATCGCGTAGAGGCCAGCGAGCGCTTCAAACTGGGCCGTGACCGCGAGGACGAAGATCGGGATCGCGACCGCGACGAAGAGCGGGATGCGCGGGACGCCGTGGCGATTGAGCCGGGCGAGCTGCTTCGGCATTTCCCCGTCCTGCGCCATCATGTAGATGACGCCGATCAGCGCCACGACCGCGGTATTCACGGCGCTGAAGAGGAGGAGGCCGAAGACGACGCCGACGAAGAGGCCAAACGCGTTCCCAAACCAACCTGCCACGACTAACGAGCCGTAGTGCTCGCCGAGGAAACGCAGCATGTCTTCCGAGTGCTGCCTCAGCTCCGGGGCAAACATCTTTGGGATCGACAACATCGCCCAGCCGAGGAGCGCGGTCCCGACCACGACCTCGATCGCCACCGGGATGATCGCCTTCGCCGCCGTCCGCGTGACCTTCGGATGCTCCGGGGTCGAACCTGGGTCGAGCTTCATCACCCCGGTAATGTTCGCCACCGCCTCGACCCCGCTCAGGGCGAGGATGACGCCGACAAATTGGGTCCAGACGATCGCGAGGTTCTCGTGCCGCGGCTCGAGGTGGGCCGTGTTCAAATAACCGCTGCTCAAGCCGATGATCGTGATCACCGTCAGGACGGCCGGGATGGCGAGATAAATCGAGACGCTCCCGCTGTGTTTCGGCCCGAAGTAGTTGATCACGCCGACCAAGACCACCAGCACCATCGTGGCGACCCGGGCATATTGCGACGGGACCCCAAAGTAGCTCACCGCCGCCCACCCGCTCAGCGCGGCGGTCACGATGAAATTCGCCACCAGGAGGAGCGCGCCGGCCGAGGCGAGGAAACGGCTCTGGCTCCGCGCCGCCGAGTAAACCCCGCCCCCGTCAGGGAAATGGGCGCAGATGATGATGTAATTGAAGCCCACCACCGCGGTCAGGACGCAGACGGCGAGGATGAGGGGAAAGGAAGCGAAGCCGGCCGCGACGAAAGCGAGGCCGATGACGTAGGCTTTACTCGTTCCCCAGTCGCCGTAGAGGAGGGCGGCGGCCCTTTTCCAGTCGACGTTGCGGGGGCGATGCACACCGGGCGCTTCGATAAGAGATTCTGCCATGAGTGGTGCGAAGGGAGTTACCGACGCCTCGCCTCGGTGGGCAAGTCTTTATTTCCCGCTTCCCTCCCGCGCGGCCGCCTAGAAGGCGATCAGCCAATGGGAGAGGGCGTAGTGGACCAGCTCGAGCGATGAGCGCAGCTTGAGCTTGCGCAGCAGGTTGCCCGGTGCGATTCGACTGTTCTCGAGCTGACCCCGAGGATCGTCTTGCCGTGCACGGCCAGCTCGAGGATCTCCTTTTCGCGCCAACTCAGGGTCGCGCGGCGATTCACATAGTTTTCGCGCGAGATCGTACATGCGTTTTGGCTGTTTGGCCTCAAAACCGCAAAAAGGCCTCGAGGCACGCCTTTCGTCGGAGGATTCCGATAAATTGCGGAGCGATCCACCCCCCGAATACCAATGACCCGGCTGACCACGAGAGCCGGCGGACGGCTTTGCTTTCCGTGGCTACTTTCACTTCCTGCTGCCCCGTCTGAATCTAGAGGGATGGAAGCGGCGACACCAGCGTCACGCGGTGAACTGGGCGATCCGGGTCTTGAGCAGTTTTTTCACGAGGCCAGCGGGAAGCTGATGTTGGGGTGAGAAGCGGATTGTTCCCTTTGCGAGAGCGTAGGCGCGCAACTCCTTTTCGAGGGTACGGATGGGCTGGGCGCCGGGATAAAAGGCACAGTGCTTCCTGGCCGCTCCGAAAGAGATCAGGAGCCGCGAACCAAGCCGAAACCCCGGAATGTCGTAGCTGATGCACTCTTCCGCTTTCGGGGCGGCGGCCTTGATTGCCTGGCGAAGCTTTTCCAGCGCAGCGCGCTTTTCTTCGTCCACACCTGCGAGGTATTCGTCGATCGTTTTAGGCTTTGTCTTCATTCGCGATGGCCAGTTTACCGAACGCAGGTGCGGCCGGTGACCAATGCGGTTTGCATTGGCGATCTCTCGTCAAACCTGCAGGACAGGTCGCTAGCGCTGCTGGCCCGGTGGGGGTGGATCAGGAGCCGGGTTCGGTGCAGGCGTGGGATTCTCTCTCTTTTGTGCCATGGCGGACGCTTGAACGAAAGCGTCGGAATTGTCGAGGAGATAGTGTGTCAGCGGCAAAGGCGGGCGGCGAGGCTACGGAAGCAGGAC
>DASXDC010000008.1:0-17548 GCA_036490855.1 Chthoniobacterales bacterium | reverse complement strand
GTGATGCTCGTGGGCGTGTTCACGATGGAACCCGCCGCGCTTCTCGTAATGACCGTGAACCCAATGATGGCGGTGGTCGTAGCCTGGAACCCAAATCCACTCATAGCCGGAGTCCCAATAGGTCGGCCCCTCGTAGTACGGGCGGTCACCGACGTTGATGGAAATTCCAATTTCGGCCTGGATCGGCTGGACCGATGCTCCGAGCGCGATGACGGCGGCCACGATGGACGCGAACAGTTGTCTTCGTTTCATGCTACGGCTGTTTCGGACCGGACAAACTCGCCGGACGTATCGGCGCTTCGAAGGCGGAGGAGGAAGAAGCGATTTCCGAAACGCGGCAGTTGGGACCGCTTGCGCCCAATCCGGAGCGATTCGCTTCGGTTTCCAGAGGCACTCGGAGCGGTCGATATTGAGACTCGGAGCGGAAAAAGGCAAGACTCGTGCCTGAGTTTCCGCTCTGAAATCGAAATAACGCGATCGTAATAGAAATAATAATAAAACTTCTCTTGCAACTTTTCGTCGAGTCTGACCATTATTGGATTATGAATCTTCCGCGAAGACACTGTCTGAGCATGACCCTTCTTGGTAAACCTATGAAAAACCTCACTCGTTTGCGCCTGATCCTTCCCGTGATCGGCGCTCTCTCACTCGGAACGGCGGCGCAAGCCACCACAATCCTCGATCCACTACCGGAACCTTCCACCACCCTGTTCGGCTACGCCGTCGCCCCCATGGGCGACGTGAATGGCGACGGGGTGCCGGATTATTTGGTCGGTGCCCCTTATCAGGATGGCGACTTTGTCTCGACAGCGATGGGCTTTGGCGACCCGCAAAATGTCGGCAAAGTCTTCATCATGGACGGCGCGACCATGGCTGTGCTGGTGGAAATGAACGATCCGGAATTTGAACTGATTCAGCCACAGCATTTCGGCGGCCAGCTCGGCGCGTCCGTGGCTGTCTCGGCCGACATCAATGGCGACGGCGTGGCCGATATCATCGCCGGCGTTCCGCAGCACATCTCCAATCCGAACTCGCAAGACGACATCCTCAACCTGGCCGGCAAGGCGCTCGTCTTCAGTGGCAAGGACGGCTCGGTTATTTTCACGCTGAACGACCCGACGGCCGAAGAAGACGGCAAATTTGGCACCTCAGTGGCCGCCCTCGGAGACGTCAACAGTGACGGAGTGGCTGACTTCGCGGTTGGCACTCCGGGCAAAGACATCGGCGGTGAAGATGGCGTTCCGAACGTCGGTATCGCCTATGTCTTCAGCGGCAAGACGGGGCAGGTCATCGAAACCTTGAACGATCCGCCGCGCGGTGGCGATGAAGCGGGCGCGGCTTTTGGAACGGCGATGGCGAATGCAGGCGATGTCAACGGCGATCGGGTGAACGATCTCGTCGTCGGCGCACCGGGCGAGGGACGGGTTTACGTCTTCAGCGGTAAGACCGGAACGCTTCTTTACTCGATTGTGAGCCCGACGGACGACCTCCAACACTCCTTCGGCGCAGCGGTCGCGGGAGGCCAGGACTTCAACAAAGACAAAAAGCCCGACATCGTGGTTGGAGCTCCGCTCGCCAGCACCAGTAAAGGAGCCGCCTACATCTATGACGGAAGCAACGGCGCTCTCATCCGACAGCTCAAGGCGCCCACTCCGCAAACCTACGCCAAATTCGGCGCCGCGGTCTACGCGGCACCTGATCTCACCGGAGACAAACGCGCCGATATCATCATCGGGGCGCCCGGTCAGACCGTCAGCGGGCTGGATGGCGCCGGTCAGGCTTACATCTACGATGGCGCCGCAGGCCGACTGAATAAGACCCTTTCGAGTGCCGCCCCTCAGGCCAACGCCGGGTTCGGCTCGGCCCTAACATCCGTCCTCTTCGCCGGAAGCAGAATCTCGACGCCAGTCGTGGGAGTGCCTTACGAGGACGCCAAAATCAATACCGGCAGCGGGACTTTGGTCCACCTTCAAATCGGTCAGATCGAAATTTCTCAATAGAGGACACAGAACATGAACAACAAAATAGCTAATCTTTTTTCGCTGGTCGGTGGAGCGCTTTGCGTCGCCTTCGCCAGCAGTGCCTGGGCTAACCATCGGAGCGGCGATTTTCCGCTGCCCGAGATCATGACCGCGGGCGATTTTAATCGCGACGGTAATCTGGACATCGCCGCCAATATGTCGGGTTTCGATAACTTCGTTGTCCTGAACGGCGACGGTCAGGGCGGGTTCACGATCAAGCGGCATATTCAAATCGATACGCTGTCGAAGGCAGTCGTGAGCGGAGATCTGAACGGAGACGGAATCCTCGATGTCGTGGGCGTTTCCCAGTGGGGTTACAACATCAAGGTCTTCCTCGGTAACGGGGCGGGTAACTTCCAGTTGTCCACCGTTCTGAATGGCGATGGTGAGCCCAACCGGCTCGCGCTCGCCGACCTGAACAAGGACGGAAACGTGGATATCATTGCCAATGCCCCCTCGGAGGGAAAGATCCTGATCTACTTCGGTCTCGGCGGTGGTAATTTCACCAACACGGCGCTCGAGATCGAGAAGTTCGCCAACGTCTTCGCAATCGAGGTGGGTGATTTCAACAACGACTCCAACCCTGATATTGCCCTGGCTTATTTCGAAGACACGACGTCAACCGGCAGTCACATGCAGATCCTGCTGGGCGATGGAGCCGGTAATTTCACCTTCGGGCAGAACATCGTCATCAACCCGCAGTGCAACAACATCCGGGCCTACGACCTGAACAAGGATGGCAAACTGGATTTGATCCTGGCGGGTGCAGGCGCGGATAACGTGGCTGGCGTTTTCCTCTCCACCTATCTCGGGAACGGCACCGGCACGTTCACCTTGAAGCAGGCCCTCGATTTGGGCACGGGTAGCATCAAAGGACAAATCTCTCTCGCGGATTTCGACGAGGATGGAAACGTTGACGTTGCTTTTCCGCTCTCCGCTAACGGAATCATGAGGCATGATTTGAGCACTGATCTCCTCATGTTCTACGGAGACGGGACTGGCAATTTCGTGCAGGGAACGACCCAGACGGTCGGGCAGGAGCCTGGATCGACCTGGGCGGCTGACTTCAATAAGGATGGACACATGGACATCGCCTGCACCAATCGCACCGATGGCACTCTCACCATCCTGCTTGGCAACGGCACGCGTAGCTTTACCACCCACGCCACGATTCAGCTGAACGATCTGTCGACTCCCTAGCGACATTTCGATCAGAACGTTCCGTCCAGCATTCTGGGTTATTGGGTCATGAGTGCGGGAAGATAGAGGTTCGGGCCTTCGTCGCGTGACGATGAATGCCTTCCTCTATCCTCCCGCCGGCTCAGTCTCGTGGAGACGACCGTAATCGACCGTCAGCCGGCCGTCTCCCTTATCATTATAGATCTCGACAAAGCGCTCACCGAAACGCACGTCCCGCCAGGAATAATCCATCTGAGTCTGGACCGCCGCCGGAATGACCGGATCGATTCCGACGACTGATGCAATCAAGGCGACACGACTATTTTCGAGTGACTCCGGGGTCGCTCCGTAAAGCGGACTTTCCTCATCGATCACATGGCGGAGGGTCAGCGCCGCGGGGAAAGTCGGGAGCCGGTTGAACTGAAGCTTGAGGCTATAGAAGTAGCGGAAATCGCCCCCTTCCAGCAGTGGCTCATCGCGATTGAAAAAAACCCGAAACTCGGCTTCGACCATGCTGCGCTGATGCAGGTTGCCGATGCGCAACATCAGAGTCGGCTTGCCGTTAAGCGGCGCGATAACGATCGACTTACTGAAAACGATGTGCGCACTCGGGCGCGAAAACCGGACAAAGATGAGGCCCGCCATGACGGCAACGAGAAAGATGCCGCTCATGATTTCCACCGTAGTCAGAACGTTTCCGTAGAGGCCGCGCGGTGACATGTTGCCATAGCCGACGGTGGCAACGGTCTGGACGCTGAAGAAGAAGGCGTCGAGGAACGAGCCCGGCCGCATGCCGGCAACGCAGTCACCGCCGAGAACGTAAAGTGCGGCGAAAAGCAGATTCAGGGCGGTGTAGACCGCGCCGATAAAGGCTGCGAACTGCGGCCAGGTCAATCCGAGAAGCCATTGGTAGGCGTCACGCCAGTGCCACTTTTCGGTGTTGAGTTTGACGAATTCGACCTGTCCAGAGCGAACGGAAATCGGCGCGCGGTTCCTTTTCATGAGCAGAGTGTAATCCTTTTCGGTGGGTTTCGCAGCGGGGCTGCGGTCTGTCGCTCGACTTCAAGGGAATGGAGATTATAGCTTTATCAAGAGACCGATGCGAAAGAGCCGTCGCCTTATGAGTCAGAACGCGGATCGTTTTCGGCAAAGAGAAGGACGATCATGACGCAGCCCGAGTAGCCGTCGAGGTTGTGTGCGTTTAGGCGAGGGAAGTGGAGGTGAACGCGATTCATTCACGAGGAGCCTTTGTTTCCGTCTCCCACAATTATCGGCTCCAACCAGGTCGCCCCGGCGGAGTGAATGTTTCCGGCGACAGTTGCGACGCGTCCAGAGGCCAGCCGGTCTGCTCTCCGATCCGCGCAAGGAAAGCTCGAATTTCAGCTGACGGTTTTTTCCCTAACCGATCGCTTTCTGCACCGCGTCTCCCCGGTCCCCTGCCCCTTTTCGCGGGCAAAGCGATAATTTCAAATGGACAAAAGCAAGAGTTTGCGCAGGCTCTTGCCTCATGACGACGGCTCCATTGCCTGAACTTCGCCTCGCCAAGCGCATGGCCCGTCTCGGCACCGAGACCGCTTTCGAGGTCCTCGTAAAAGCCCGCGCACTGGAAGCCAAAGGCCGCGACATCGTGCATCTGGAAATCGGCGAACCGGATTTCGACACTCCGCCTAACATCGTCGACGCCGCCTGCGACGCGCTGCATAAAGGCTTCACCCATTACGGCCCCTCGGCCGGCATGCCTTCCTTGCGCGAGACGATCGCGCGCTATGTCAGCGAGACGCGGCGGGTCGCAGTCGCGCCCGAGGAAGTCGTCGTCGTCCCGGGCGGAAAGCCGATCATTTTCTTCTCGATCATGGCGCTGGTCGAGGAAGGCGACGAGGTCATCTATCCTAATCCCGGCTTTCCAATCTACGAGTCGATGATCGAGTTCCTCGGCGCCAAAGCGGTGCCTATCCGGTTGCGGGAGCAAATGGATTTTCGCCTCGACGTGGATGAGTTGGCGGGGCTGATCAACGACCGAACGAAGCTGATCATCCTCAATTCGCCGCAAAACCCCACCGGCGGCGTCCTGGAAAAGAAAGACCTCGAAGGCATCGCGCAGGCGATCGGCGCCCGAAATATCATGGTCCTGACCGACGAGATCTATAGCCGATTGATCTTTGAGGGTGAGCATCATTCGATCATGTCGCTCGATGGAATGAAGGAGCGCTGCATCCTGCTCGACGGCTTTTCCAAGACTTACGCCATGACCGGCTGGCGAATGGGTTATGGAGTGATGCGGCCCGACCTCGCGACGCATATCGCCCGGCTCATGACTAACTCCAACTCTTGCACCGCCAGCTTCACCCAGATGGCCGGAGTCGAGGCTTTGCGCGGGCCGCAGGAGTCGGTCGACAAAATGTGCGCGGAATTCAAGAGACGGCGCGACATCATGGTGGACGGCCTGAACAATATCAAAGGGTTCTCCTGTCGCCGTCCGAAAGGCGCTTTCTACGTCTTTCCGAATATCACCGGGACCGGCTGGCCGTCTCAAAAGCTGGCGAACGCGCTGCTGCAGGACGCCGGCGTCGCGGCACTTTCCGGAACCTCCTTTGGCAGCTACGGCGAGGGCTACGTGCGCTTCAGTGTCGCGAACTCAATTGAGAATATCGAGAAGGCCCTGGATCGTGTCAGCGGCTGGGCGACTCAGAATTTGTAGGGCTGGCTGCCGCGGTTTTTCGCGAAAACGTTCTGCGGACTGCCGGGGTTTCTTCAGCCGGATGAAAGCTGAAATAGGATTCGATCACCAACATTCCATATAAAGCATGAACGATAAGAAGTTCCGCATTTTTGCCACCTCCCGCATCGGGGAGCCGGCTGAGAATCGTCTGCGTGAGCAGGGTTATGATCTCGAAGTCTTCCAAGGCCCGGAGGCGCCGCCTAAATCGCTCATCATTGCGAAGGTGAAAAGCGGAATCGACGGCCTCATTACTACCTTGCGTGATCCGATCGACGCGGAGATTTTCGAAGCCGGTAAGGACTCTCTCAGGGTGGTGGCACAAATCGCCGTCGGCTTTGACAACATCAATCGCGCTGACGCCAATCAGTATAAGATTCCATTTACGAACACGGCCGATGTCCTAACGGAGGCCACGGCCGAATTCGCCTTTTTTATGATGGGAATGCTGGCGCGGAAGATGTATCAAAGCGAGCATCTCGTCCGGGATCAGAAGTGGCCATCGTGGCATCCTTTCCTTCCCTTTCTGGGCGATGAAATTACCGGTAAAACTATCGCCGTCATCGGGACGGGAAGGATCGGACTGGCCATGATCAAGAAGTGCTCGGGATTCGACATGAACATTCTCTGTTACGATCCTGCCTATCACAACGATGCCTATATTGGGTCTGTTCAGGAGCTGATGGACCTGCGGCACACGAAGGGAATCCAGAAAGATAGGACATGGATTAGATATGTGGATCTGGAGGAAGCGCTCCGCGACGCCGATTATGTCAGCATTCATGTTCCGCTCCTGCGCGAAGGGGAGACCGACAAGCCCACCTATCACCTGATCAACCAAGAGACTCTGAAGATGATGAAACCGACGGCCTATCTCGTGAATAGCTCACGCGGACCGGTAGTTGACGAGAAGGCACTTGCCCAGGCGCTGAAGGGAAAAGTAATTGCCGGAGCGGCCCTCGACGTCTTCGAGAAGGAGCCACTCCCGGCTGATTCTCCTCTGCTCGACCCTGAAATCGCAGACCGCACCCGGCTCTTCCACCATTTCGCCAGTGGTGCCCGGATCACGCGACTCTCGATCGATCCCGACAAAGG
This sequence comes from Chthoniobacterales bacterium, assembly GCA_036490855.1. GTDB lineage: Bacteria > Verrucomicrobiota > Verrucomicrobiia > Chthoniobacterales > UBA10450 > Palsa-1392. The sequence goes on along the minus strand of DASXDC010000008.1, from coordinate 10,537 downwards.
AATGGCTGGCCGGACCGTCCAAGGCTTAATCGATGTGCTGGAGGACAATCATGGTGGCGACCTGACAAAGATGCCTTACGTGGTGAACAAGGAAGCGTTTGCGAGGTAGCGACCTCCTTCGGCGATCGCGGCCATTTGCTTTTTCTTATCGGCCAGGAACCGAAGGCAGAGCAGGTTGTTAATAACAGGAATTCATAACAACGAGCGAAATATCAGCCGCCGGCGCACCGGCAGTAATTTCCGTTGACGCCAGAAGTGAAAACTGCTCGTAATCGCGTCATGAAACCAAATCGAACTCTGTTAGTCGCTGCGGCGCTTTTCTTAACCGCGGCCGCGGCAACCATCGCCGCCAGTGCTCATACCGGGACCTGGAAGCTTAACGAAAATAAGTCAAAGCTCTTCCCCCACGGGCCGAAAAACACGATGGTCGTCTACACCGAGGGCAGAGGCGGCAAGATGACTCTAGCCGTCGATGGAGTGGACAAGGATGGCAAGCCGATTCACTGGACGTGGGAAGGAAAGTTCGACGGAAAGCCGCACAATGTGAAGGGAAGTGCGACGGCCGACGCCATTGCCTACAAAATAGTGAACGACCGGACGAACGAGCTAACTGTGATGAAGAACGGCAACGTCGTTATGACTGGCACGATCGCGGTGGCGAAAGATGGCAAGTCGCGCCTTGTCACAACTACGGTCGCGGATGGCAGCGGGAAAAAGCACACTGAAAAGGCTTACTACGAGAAGGAGTAAGGATTCGCGAACGTAAGAGGGAGGTCGCTGCTCGCCGGCCTCGGCGAGCGGAGGGTTTTCCGCCTAACGAATCTGATTTCGCCCAACCGCGACGCGCGGCGCCGTCAGCCGGACCGCGTCTTCGGTGGCGACTTTGAGCGGTGGCTCGTGAGCTTGAACATGGACGACTGCCGCATCATGAAATTCGCGCTCGCGCGTCCCTGTCGGAGCCGTCGATCCACTGTGCAAGTAAAGAAGGCCGAGTCCGAAAAGCACGAGCACGAGCACGACCGCCGCGTAGCGGAATGATCCTCGGAACGCTCTCGCCTCTTCAAAGCGAAATGGGGGAGCGCTCGCTTCATATCGGAGGACCGGGAAGAGCTGGTCGATCGTTCGCCACGCCGCTTCGCCACACGGTTTACAAGGGTGACGCCCATTGAGAACGCCGGCGCGATAGAGCCGACCAATCTCACGATCATTCAACGGACTGTGAGGGCCGCGGCCTTTCACATCGTAAAGATCCATGCCTGCCAAGGAAGCAGATTAAGTACCGGCCGAGAGATGACCAATTTTAGAACTTTCGGATCACGGAACGCCCAATCCGGTTGCGCCGGAGCGCCCGATTGAATACAATCCGTTTCCCGGAAAGAAACGATTTGAAAGCACGATTCAGAAAGTGGGCGTGGCTCGGCCTCGCCTTTTTATTCGCGGTTGGGCTTGCCGGTTGCGGTCCTGGGAACGCAAATGATTCCGGGGCTGCGCCGACGCCGATAAGCCCACTCGACTTGATGATCAACAAGCAGGAAAAAGTCACAAACGAATACGTGCGGGTCGCGAAAAAGCTCAAGTCCGGCGATGTCAGCCTGACCGTGCGTTACATCGAATTAGAGCACGATATGCAGGTCGGCTCGGCGACTCTGCAAAAGGAAGCTCCCAAGATGACCCCGCAACAGGCGCAGCGAGTCGCAGGTATCTCTGCCAAGGCTTCTCCCTATCTGCAGAAGTAGATTTCCTCGTTCGGAGAGTCTGACAGCACGATTACGATGCTGTCAGAAACTGAGCTGCGCCTTGATGGGAGTTTCGAAACGCCTGACATTGGGTGGTGAAGTTAATATCAAAAGGACCGGCTACGGCCGGCGTGAATCGGCGACTGCGTCGAAAGGTTGGCGCGAAGGCATTTTATCTCGAGCCGTGGCTGATCTGCGGATCAGCCCTGCTTTGGCTGGCGGTGCTGCCGCTTGCCAGCCTGCTTTGGTCGGGAAGAGAGATCGCGCGCCTCGCGCATCTGCGGGCTGCTTGAGCGGCATTAGGCGCGGCGGGGACACTCCGCTTTTCGGGCTCGCGGCTCAAGCAATCGCGGGCGGTCGTCAGACATAACCAGACGCCCCCAGGAGCAATTCGGCGGGCGGGGGTCCGCTCGCAGCCCTTCGGACCGTTACACTATCTGGCGGAAGCTATTTGCTCGCGCTGGGCTCCGGTAAGCCACTCTCGCGCCTTTGACAAATCGACACGAACGAAGGCGTTCACCTTCGTCGCCTGCTCGGGCGTCAATTTAAGTCCCGCATAAGGCGTCCCCTCGATCTGCTTCTTCTGATCGCTCGCCGGCGCGGTACGATAGCTGCCATCGAGCGGCGCGCCAACGCTGACACCGCCGATCGAGCCGCCGACAACAGTGGCAGCGGCGGACAGATGAAGACGCTCGCCGACGCCGGCGGCTTTGGCCCGGTGAGCGAGTTGCTCGAGCGAAATGCGGCTCGGATCGAAATCCACCAGCGTCACCTCCCGACCCTGAAAGTAACCGGCCTCGGTTCGTACTACCCCGTCGATTTGTCCAAGCTGCATCTCGCCCGTCCAAAAGCAGTATTGGGCGAAAGCGACCCTCTTCGTCGGCTGATCCTTTGCCGCCGGTTCGGCCGAAAGGCAGAGCAGCGGAGCGAAGACGAGGGCGGCAAGACAGACGACGGTTTTCATGCTGGAGATGAGATGGCGGGCAATGACGCTTATTCCTTCGGACTCCCTGGCGGCGATTACAAGGCGGACGCGCGGTGTCCGCGCTACGCCAGACTCGTTTCGCTTTTGGCTTCCCCGCCCCGACTCGTTAGTCCAAGTTTTATCTGATGAGCAAAGGGAGGCTGGAAGCATTCAGCGATGGTCTGTTCGCAATCATCATCACCATCATGGTGCTGGAATTGACGATTCCGCAGAGCGCGAATCTGGCCGCGCTGCGCGCGCTCTGGCCCGTCTTCCTCAGCTATGTCCTGAGCTTCGCCTTCCTCGGAATTTATTGGAACAATCATCATCACATGCTCCACGCCGTCGATCGCATCACCGGTCGCAATCTCTGGGCTAATCTTCACCTTCTTTTCTGGCTTTCGCTCATTCCTTTCGTCACCGAATGGATGGGCGAGAATCATTTTGCCGCTCTACCGGTTGCACTCTACGGCTTCATCTTGCTCTGCTCCGCCTGCGCCTATCGGCTCCTGCAACGTTCGCTCATCAAAACGGGAGGGCCGGGTTGTGCGTTGACCCGGGCGATCGGCAACCGTTGGAAGGAAAATCTTTCGCCCATCCTTTACGCGACTGCGATCGCGCTCGCCTTTCTCCAGCCGTGGATCTCTTGTGCCCTTTACGTCATCGTGGCAGCGATCTGGATTGTGCCCGACTCGCGGATCGAACGTGAAATCGCCTCTTCTCGAGAGTCGCGCGAGCGCGCCAAATAATTCTGGTTGCGCAGGCACGAAACCTTCTGCTTTTTCCTTCGTGCGCGTCATTATCGCCGACGACGAAAAAGCCTTCTCGAGCGCGCTGGCGGATCTTGTGCGCTCCTGCGGTCACGAAGTGGTGAGCGTCGTGCACTCTGGGCTGGATGCGATCCGCGCCTATCGCCAACATCGGCCCGACGTGGTGTTGATGGATTTCGCGATGGCGCGACTGAACGGCCTGACCGCCTGTCGCAACATCCTGAGCGATGACCCCAATGGGTGCGTGCTTTTCCTTTCGGGCTTAAGCGACCGAAGCGAGCTGACGCCGGAATCCTCTGGCGCGCTCGCGACCTTGCAGAAACCGATTACGCGGGCGCAGCTCGAAGAAGTTCTGCAGGAAGCCTCGGCCCGGCGAGACGCGAAGGGTCGCCAAAAAAGCGCCGCGCTTTAGCGCAACTATTTCGAGTAGCCCGTTTGGCGCACCGTCGTCCTCGTAGTCGAGACGGTCTGCATCCCTGCCTTCAGGCGATTCTGGGAGCTGTGCACTTCGTAGCGCAAGACCCGTCCATCAGGCGAAAGGACAACGGAGAGCTGTTGCGCCTCGACATTCGTCCCGCCGAAAAGGTCGCCCACGAGCGGTAGATACGCCGGCAACGACATCGGGACGGAGCGAAACCAATCAACGGAAATGCGATGCTGCAGATCGACCGAACGGGTCGTCGGCGGACCAAAGAGTTGCACGAGCTCGGATTCGGTCGTCTGGCCGGGGCGGATCTGGTTCACATTCGCCTGCGTGATGCGGCGCGGCGCCCAGGCCAACGTCGTTAGGCAGGAGGAAAGAAGGAGGAGACTGACAAGAAGTTTTGTTTTCATTCGGCTAACGACATTCTGCACCAATCCGCCGCCCGGGTGCAGTAAAATCATTACGCAGGAAGAAAATTCCTCGCGACGGGAAATGCTTGCCGGAGTCGACGCTGGTCAAAAACGAAAGGTCGGAGATCAAATTCAGGCGAGCGACCACCGCGAGACCGCTGTCGTTAGGCGGGAACCGGATGCGGGGCAGCCGCAATCGCTGATTCCAACGCCTGGATCTCGATCGGTTTCGTGAGATGAGCAAAGAACCCGCTCGCGCGGCTGCGCGCGATATCGTGATCCATCCCATAGCCGCTGAGTGCAATCCCCGGCAAACCATAGTTGTCGTGCAACTCCGCCATCAGTTGATGACCGTCACCGTCCGGCAGACCGAGGTCTGAAATGATGAGATCGTATTTTCCCGAGGCGACGTGTTCACGCGCCGCTCCGATCGTCGCCACGCCATCAACAATGTGACCACGGCGCCGGAGTAATTGTCCGAGGGTCGTGCGCGTCTGATCATGATCTTCGACGAGCAAAATGTGGCGCGTCACCTGTGCGCCGGCAGTCGGAATCGCCGAGGCCGGTTTGCCGGCGCTCGGCAGTTTGACTTTCTCCAAGGGCAGCTCGACCCGGAAGGTGGCGCCGTGACCGCGACCGACACTCGCGGCGGAGATGCGGCCCGATTGCAATTCGACGAGGCGCTGCGTGATCGCCAAGCCGAGGCCGATGCCGCCGAAGCGATGCGCCCGTTGGTCATCTTCCTGGATAAAGGCGTCGAAGACTTTGGGGAGCATCTCCGGGGCGATGCCGACGCCGGTGTCGGTTATTTCCACTTCGAGGGTGTCCGGTTTCTTCGCCGGATTGCCCGTCCGAACGGTGATCGTGCCGCCGCGCGGCGTAAATTTAACTGCGTTCTTGAGCACGTTCCAAAAAATCTGCTGCAGCCGGACTGCGTCGGCGCGGATCGTTTGGCGTTCCGCCGCAAGCTCGAGGGTGAATTTGATTTCACGTTCCTGAATATCTGTGTGGAGAATATTCGCCGCGTGGCGCAAGGCGGCGTGGGCATCGATCGGGCGCAGGTCGAGCCGCAATTTACCGCCGGTGATCCGGGTGATGTCGAGGAGATCGTCGACGAGCTGCGCCTGTAACGCGATTCCCTTCGCGATCACATCGATATCACTCCGCACCTGAGGCGGAAGCGTTGCGTCCTCCGCGAGGGAAGTCGCGAGGAGAAGCGCGGGATTAAGCGGCGTGCGCAGCTCATGGGAAAGGGCGGCCAGAAAATCGTCCTTCGCGCGGGTCGCGGCTTCGGCCCGGCCCTTGGCCGCTTCCGCGCTGACGCGGGCGGCCTCCGCCGTCTCGAAGAGAGCGCGGATTTGTTTTTCGCTTTCGCGCAAGGCGGCGTTTGCGTCCTCCAGTTTCGCGGTCCGTTCCGCGACTTTTTCTTCCAGCTCGAGGGCGTGCTGTTTCTGCTGCAGCGCATAACGGATCGAGCGCTCGAGCGCGCCGGCATCGATCTCTCCTTTGACGAGGTAATCAGCCGCGCCGGCCTCGAGAGCCTGCAGCGCAAGGTCGCGATCCCCTTCCCCGGTGAGGAGAATAATCGGCGCGCGGCAACCAATTTGCAGCGCGCTGCGGAGAAGAGAGAGACCGGTCTCGCGGCCGAGCCGGTAATCGAGCAGGAAAGCGTCGTGCTCGCATTTGCTGAGGGAAGCCATTCCCTCGTTGAAACTCTGTGCCCAGTCGAGGACGATCTTGTTGCCCGGAATCTCCCCCAGCAACTCGCGCGTCAGGACGTAATCGTCCGGGTCGTCCTCGATGAGGAGGACCCGCAACGGGCTTTTATCCATTCGTTCCTCCGTCGCCGCCGTTATCCTCCCCGGGCAGCGCCACGATCTCGAGCCAATATTTTCCGAGGACCTTCACCACTTCGACCATGGCCGTGAAGGTCACCGGCTTCGTGATGTAGGAGGCGGCCGAGAGATCGTAGGTGCGATAAATATCTTCCTCTGCTTTCGAGGTCGTGAGGATGACGATTCGGATGCTTTTCAGCTTCGGATCGGATTTAATTTCTTTGAGCGCCTCGCGTCCATCCTTCTTCGGCATGTTGAGGTCGAGCAGGATGAGGCCGGGCCGGGGCGAGCTCGCCGGATCGGCGTACTTGCCGCGGCGCTGCAGGTAATCGAGAAGCTCCACGCCGTCTTCGACGAAGCGCAAATCGTTCACGAGGCGGCTGTCTTCGAAAGCCTCTTTCGTCATGAGACGATCGTCCGCGTCGTCGTCCGCCATCAGGATGGTGATCGGTTTGCCGTTGTTGTTTTCCATTCGGTCTCCTGTCATATCTGCCTCAAGGGTAGGTTAACTAAAAATGTCGCGCCTCTCCCCGGCGCGCTCCGGGCGGTTATGGTGCCGCCATGCCTTTCCACTATTTTTCGACAAATAGCCAGTCCCATGCCGGTCCCTTCATATTCCTGGCGGCCATGCAGTCTTTGGAATAATTCGAAGATGCGATCGAGATAGACCTCCTCAAATCCAATTCCATTGTCGGACACGCTGATTTCGCAGCGGGGCACGGTGCCGTTGCCCTCCTTCGGCGTCAGCACCCGGCCCTCTACTCTCACCACCGGCTGTTCGTTAGGCCGGGCAAACTTCAGGCCGTTGCCGATCAAATTTTGCAGTAACTGCCGCATCTGCAAGGGATCCGCCTCGAGCGAAGGCAGGGCACCCACTTCGACCCGGCCGCCCATCCGATGAACCCGATCTTCCAGATCCGAAACGACCTCTTCGGCGGTCGTCGCAAGATCGACCGTCACGAAAGGTTGCGCCTTCGTCGTGACGCGCGAGAACGTGAGAAGGGCGTCGATCAGGCTGCGCATGCGGGTAGCGGAAGCGAGCATCCGCTTCAGGTAATCGCGCCCATGTTCGCCCAGCGTCTCCGCGCAGCGAGTCTGCAGTCGATCGCCAAAAGCCTGGATCTTGCGCAGCGGCTCCTGCAGATCGTGCGAGGCGACAGAGGCGAATTGCTCGAGCTCACGATTGCTCCGCTGGAGCGATTCGTTCGCCGCCGCGAGGTCGGCGGTGCGCGTCTCGACGCGCATCTCCAGTTCGTCGTTCGCCCGCGCCAGCGCTTCGATCCCCTGCTGCCGCGTAGCCGATTCGCGCGCCGCCAGGAGATAAGCCGCAACCACGAGGCCAAGGCCTAAGAATGTCGTCGTCCATTGCGTCGCGACGGAGGTGTGATAGCTGATGCTCGATTCCGTTTCGCGCACCGCCAGAAGACGCAGCTCGGTCTGGACCATACCGTCCACCAGATCGCGGATCGAAGTCATTTCCTGCCGGCCTTTTCCCGCCTGCACGTAGCGCTGCGCCCCCTCCGCCCCCTGTGTCTGCCGGGTGGTGATTCCGGTTTGGAGGGAATCGATCCGGTCGTTGATTAACGACTCCAATTTTGCTAACCGGATTTGCTGGATGGGATTGTCGCTCGTTAGGCTCTTCAGCCGATCGAGGTGCCGCTGGATGTCGGCGACGATGGCGCGATGCGGATCGAGGTAAGTCGTATCACCGGTGATGAGGTAACTGCGCTGGGCCGATTCCGCCTGCGCAAGTAACTTGAGGCTGTCGCGCAATTCATCCAGCACTTCGTGCGTGTGCACGACAAGGCCTTCATTGCGCGCGATGCGCCGGATGTTGTGGAAGGAAAGCCAGCCGCTCACGAGCAGCGCGAGGATCGCGAGGCTGAATCCGATCGATGCGCCCCTCCCGACGTCTCTCGGCAGGACCGGCCGCTTCAAGCGATTCGTCCTTTCATCGGCAGGCATATCATGCCGGGCATTTCCTTCCGCAACCCAAAAGTCACGGCTTGTCTCCTCACGCCCCGGCGACGACGAGCAACTCCGCCAGCAGCGGGAAATGATCCGAAGCACTTCGCGCGAGCGGGCTGCGGTGCACTTCCACTTTCCTCGGCTCGAGCGCTTCGTTCACGAAAATGTGATCGACCGCGAAGAGTGGAAATCGCGTCGGGAAAGTGCGGAGCGCTCCCGCTTGCCTAACGAGGAGGCGCACGTCGCGCAGATGCCGGCTGAGATTTTGATGCGGACGCGAACCAGGCAGGCTGTTGAAATCTCCGAGCAGAATGAGTGGCCCATCCGCCGCCGCCGCGAGCCATTCCGCACTGGTCAGCAACTCGGCCTGTAACCGCCGTTCGCGACGCCCGAGCCCGAGATGGGTATTAATCACCTGCACGAGCCCGACATCTGTCGCGACCTCCAAATGGACGGCCGCCCGCGTCTCGCGACAAAAAAAAGGCGCGACTCCCGGCAGGCAGGCGGAGCGTTGCGCGCACATTGGATAGCGGCTGAGAAGAGCGTGGCCGTAATGCCCATCGGGATGCTGCATTGCCGCCTGAAAATGGTAATGCCAGCCCAGCTCAGCCGCGATCACTCCGGCCTGATCGACCTCGCCGGAGCGCATCCGGCGCCGGTCGAGCTCCTGCAGCCCGACGAGATCGACCGCCAGCTCCGCGATCACTTGCGCGATCCGTTTCTCAGACCGTCGCCGATCCGTCCCGACGCAGCCATGCACATTGTAGGTGGCCACGCGCAGCTCCGGTCTGGTGGTTTCACTCATCGTTAGGCAACAATTTTTCTGGCCGCTACATCTGCGAACGGAAGATCGACAGGGCGCGACCCTTCAGCTTTTCCTGCCACGGACGATGGCGCCAGTCATGCAGCGTCACTTCCCGCGAATGCTCCTTGTCGTCTTCGAAGACCCGCGCGTGTTGCGCGACGAATTTTCGGTCGAGCACGTTCAGGTTTGCCTCCTCGTTCAATGACATCGAGCGATTGTCGAGATTAGCCGAGCCGACCGAGGCCCAGCAGTCGTCGACGAGCAGATATTTGCAGTGGAAACGCGCCGGAAGATATTCGTAGAAGCGCGCCCCGGCCTCGAGCAGCGGTCCCCAGCGCGTCTGCCCGACCGCCCTCACGATATGGGCGTCGATATCCGGACCGGGGGTGATGATTTCCACCTTCACCCCGCGCTGTAAGGCCGCCACCAGGGTTTGAATCGTGAGATGATCAGGAATGAAATACGCGTTCGCGATCCGGATGTGGTCGCGGGCCGCGGCGATCGAGACGAGCAACATAAGGCGCCCGCTGTCGGAGCCTTCCCCAGCCGAGCTTTTGAAAATCTGGCAGAGTTCATCGCCCGCCTTTTCCAGCTTCGGGAAATAGGGATCTCCGTGCAGCAATTCCGCTCGGGTCTCCATCCAGTTATCCATGAATGCCTGCTGGAGTTGCGCCACGACTGGCCCCTCCACCCTGTAATGCGTGTCGCGCCAGTAGCCGCGGGTGCGCCCGTCGCCTTTCCATTTATCGGCAATCCCGACACCGCCGATGAAGCCGAGCGTGCCGTCGATCACCAGGATCTTGCGATGGGTCCGGTAGTTGATGCGCGAGAAATGGACGAAGCGAAAAATTTCCACGCAAACTCCGGCGCGTTTCATCGACCTGATCGCGTGCCCGTGAGTCGCGTTTGAGCCGAGCGCGTCCTGCAGGAAATGGACTTTTATCCCGGCACGCGCCCGTTCCGAAAGCGCGGCGGCAAAGGCATCGGCAACCTCGCCTTCCCGCCAGAGGAAATTCTCGAAGGTGATTGTGCGTTTGGCGGAGCGAATTGCCTCCAGCATGGCGGGGAAGATCTGCTCTCCGTTTTCCAGTTGGCTGATCTTATTTCCATCGACCAGCGGCGGCCCGAGCAAATGCCCCATCGTGCGAACGAAGACGTCATCGCCGATGTCGTAGTTGGCGCGAATCGGATGGCGGATCTTTTTCTCTGCCGGGAAAAAATTCCGCGCGAGAAAGAGAGTCACGAGACTGCTCCCGACCGCGGTAGCAAGGAGCTTCGGCCAGCGCGGCTCGTCCGGAGAAAAAGGAGACTTCACTTCCTCCTTATCGGCCCAACTCCACGATTGGTTCCCTCAAGACAACGGCCGCGCCCAATCCAAGTAGTGGAACGACTCTCCTTTGGAACAAACTCCATTCCCCTCAGAAGGAGTTGCGTGACGCGACAAAAATCGCACATTTCCGGCCGATGATCTGCTAATGTGGGGGCTTGCCGTCGCGATTTTGAAGACCACAAAAGAACATTCATCGTTACGCGATTTCCGCACTGACTCTCGGATGCTCTTGCTGGTGGCCCTCGCCGTTCCGGTCGGGATCGCGAGCGCTTTTGTCGCCAAGGCACTCCTTTGG
>DASXDC010000007.1:0-13687 GCA_036490855.1 Chthoniobacterales bacterium | reverse complement strand
ATCAACACCGGCGACCCCAAAGGCGTAATGCGCCTTGGAGCGATCCGGCGAGGTTCATAGTGGGTTTAGAGGAATCCGCCTCTCCTTCGAGCGAGGGCGGGCTTGCAACTCTCCGGCTCGCCGAAGGTGCGATTTCATCTTACGAAGAAAATTCGATTGCTCAGCGCCGGGTTCGCGGCTTAGTGGAACGGCGCGTAACCGTTCATGAACATCCACGAATACCAGGCGAAAGAATTACTGCAAAAGTTCGGCGCCGCCACCACCCGCGGGAAGGTGGCCGATTCGCCCGAGGAAGCGGAACGGATCGCCCGGGAGTTGGGGACGAACGAGCTGGTGGTGAAGGCGCAGGTCCATGCCGGGGGCCGCGGGAAAGGGACCTTCGCCAACGGGTTCAAAGGAGGGGTGCACCTTGTCAGTTCACCGGAGGAAGCGCGCGAGGTCGCGGGCAAGATGCTCGGGCAAACGCTCGTCACGCATCAGACAGGGCCGGCCGGGCGGTTGGTAAACAAAGTGCTGGTGGCGGAGTCGGCCGATATCGAGCGCGAAGTTTATTTTGCGGTCCTGCTCGATCGCGCGACGGGAGCGCCCCTGGTCGTGGCGAGCACGGAAGGCGGAGTCGAGATCGAGGCGGTGGCGGAGAAATCGCCGGAGAAGATCCGGCGCGAGCCGATCCATCCGCTCGCCGGGTTGCAGCCTTTCCAGGCGCGCAAGCTGGCGAAGCAGCTCGGGTTTACGAGTGAGCAGATCAAGCCGGCAGCGAAACTTTTCAGCGCGCTCTATCGCACCTTCATTGAGTCCGATTGCTCGATGGTGGAGGTCAACCCGCTCGTCGTGACGAAGAAAGGCGAGGTCCTGGCGCTCGATGCAAAGTTCAACTTCGACGACAACGCGCTCTATCGGCACCCGGAAATCGCGGCGATGCGCGACACCGCGGAGGAAGATCCCCGCGAAGTCGAGGCCTCGAAGCACGGGCTGAATTATATCGGGCTCGACGGCAACATCGCCTGCCTCGTGAACGGCGCCGGCCTTGCGATGGCGACGATGGACATCATTAAATTCTACGGCGGCAGCCCGGCTAACTTCCTCGATGTCGGCGGCGGCGCGACGGAGGAGCAGGTGACGGAGGCGTTCAAGCTTCTTGTTTCAGACGAAAACGTGAAGGCGATCCTGGTCAACATCTTCGGCGGGATCATGAAATGCGACGTCATCGCGCAGGGGATCATCAACGCGGTCAAGGCGGTGCAGTTGCCGGTGCCGCTGGTCGTGAGGCTGGAAGGGACCAACGTCGACGCGGGCAAGAAATTGATCGCGGAAAGCGGCCTGGCGGTGATCGCGGCGGATGACCTGGCCGACGCGGCGCAGAAGGTGGTGCAGGCAGCAGAGGGAACAAAATCATGATCAAGGAAGTCGCTTTCGTGGCCATCGCGGTCTCGGATTTCAAAAGGACGCGCAAATTTTACGAAGAGACGCTGGAATTAAAGCCCGACTCGCAGCCGGGCGATTTCCCATGGGCGGAATACACGCTCGGCGGCACGACGATCGGCATCGGCCAGCACCCGGCGTGGCAACCTTCGCGCGAGGGAACGACGGTGGCCTTCGAAGTGGACGAGATCGACGCCACGATCGCGACTTTGAAGGAGCGCGGGGTGGAGTTCGACATGGAAAAAATGGAGACGCCAGTCTGCTGGATGGCGCAGTTCCGCGATCCAGACGGAAACAAGCTCGTCGTGCACAAACGCAAATCCACCTGACGATTTCCTGATTCGAAAAATTTCATGTCTGTCCTCGTCGATAAAAATACTCGCCTCTGCGTGCAGGGGATCACCGGCAGTGCGGGAGGATTTCATGCGAAACAGTGCATGGAATACGGGACCAAGGTGGTCGCTGGCGTCACCCCGGGAAAAGGAGGCCAGAAATTTGAGAATAAGGTGCCCGTTTTCGACACCGTCTGGGAAGCGCGGGAGGAAACAGGCTGCAACGTCTCGGTCATTTTCGTCCCGGCGGCAGGCGCAGCGGATGGAATCTTGGAAGCGGTTGACGCCGGGGTGGAGCTGGTGATTTGCATCACGGAAGGCATCCCCGTCGTCGACATGATGCGGGTCAAAGCGCAGATGGTCGGCAAAAAGTCGCGCCTCATCGGCCCGAACTGCCCCGGCATCATCACGCCCGGTGAATGCAAGATCGGCATCATGCCGGGGTACATTCACAAGCCGGGCGGCGTTGGCGTCATCTCGCGCAGCGGCACCCTGACTTACGAAGCCGTCTGGCAACTTAGCTCGCGCGGCCTCGGGCAATCGACCTGCATCGGCATCGGCGGCGATCCGATCAACGGCATGTCGCATCTCGATGCGGTCAAACTTTTCAACGAAGACCCCAAAACCGAGGCGCTGATCCTGATCGGCGAAATCGGCGGCTCGGCGGAGGAAGAAGCGGCCGCCTGGATCAAGGAAAATTGCCGGAAACCGGTCGCAGCCTTCATCGCCGGCGCGACTGCACCGCCCGGACGCCGGATGGGCCATGCCGGCGCGATCGTTTCCGGAGGCAAAGGGACGGCCGCGGGCAAGATCGAAGCGCTCAAAGCCGCCGGCATCGCGGTCGCCGATACACCCGCGACAATGGCCGACACCTTGATTGCGCGGATGAATGAGAGGAAATAGGTAGATGCCCGTTACAGCAAAAGGACTCGAAGGAATCGTCGCCAACAGCACGCGTCTCAGCGACGTGATCGGCGACAAGGGTCAGCTCATCTATTCCGGATACGACATCAACGAACTGGCCGGGAAGGTCAGCTTCAAGGAAGTCCTCTACCTGCTCTGGAATGGCAAGCTGCCGAATCGCGAGGAAGTCGAGCACTTCACAAAGCAACTGCGGGCCGAACGCGACCTGCCCGGCGGGGTGATCGATTTCATCAAGACCGCTCCGAAAAATGCCAATCCGATGGACGTGATGCGGACCGCGGTCTCCATGCTCGGGCTTTACGATCCGCAGATGGATGAGGAAGCGACCCGCGAGATCAACGAGCGCCGCGCCCGCAGCATCACGGCGAAGATCGGGATCATCGCCGCTTATTTCCATCGCGCGCGCTGCGACAAATCGCTCCCACCCGTGCGCGACGACCTGACGGAGGCCGAACATTTTCTTTATCTGATCAATGGTGAGCCGCAGCCGAAGGAAGCTTCCGATACGCTCGACGTCGCCTTCGTTCTCCACGCCGACCACGGCACAAATGCCTCCACTTTCAGCGCGCGGGTGACGATCTCGACCCTGAGCGATTTTTATTCCGCCATCACTTCGGCCATCGGCACCTTGAAAGGCCCGCTCCACGGTGGCGCGAATGAGGCGGTCATTCGGATGCTGGAGGAAATCGGGAGCGAGGACAAAGTCGACGAGTACATCGAGCAGAAGCTGGCGAACAAAGAAAAGATCATGGGCATCGGCCACCGCGTTTACAAGACGCTCGATCCGCGCGCGCCGCACCTGCAGAAGATGGCGGTGAAGTTGAGCGAAAAACTCGGCGATCCGAAGTGGATCCGGATGTCGGAGCGGATCGCGAAGTTGATGAAGGAAAAGAAGAACCTGAACGCGAACGTCGATTTCTATTCCGCGACGGTTTACTATTCGTTAGGCATTCCGACCGATCTTTTCACCCCGGTCTTTGCGATCGCGCGCTGCGGCGGCTGGTGCGCGCATGTTCTCGAGCAGCTTGAGGACAACAAGCTCTATCGCCCGCTGAGCGAATACATCGGCGAGCCGGTCGGCAAAAAAGCCGTCCCGATCGACGAGCGAAAGTAAGGCGGAATCTCCCCGCGCGGCGGCGCGGTCTGGAGGTCTCCATTCCGTCGCGCAAACTCTGAGCCAGCGTCGAGAGGCGCGAGCGTTGCGACTCCCTTCTTCACCGCTTATCTGTTGCATCCTATGAGCGCCGGCAGAAAACCCTGGGGAGGCGGCGCGCTTGCGCTCCTCCGAGCCGGGCCCTTCCGCCGCTACATCCTCGGCACGTCCATTTCCGATACCGGGACGTGGATGCAGATCATGGCCCAGGGCTGGGTGATGAGCACCCTAACGAACAAGGCGATCATGCTCGGGATGGTAAACTTCGCCGCCGGCCTGCCGATGATCTTCCTCACCATGTTCGGTGGCGCGGCCGCCGACCGTTTCGACAAGCGCAAGATCCTCGTCTGGACACAGGTGGTGCAGATCGCGCTCGCGCTCGTGATTGGCTATCTCATCTACAGCCACCGCATCCAGATCTGGCACATCATCGCCGTCGCGGGATTATTAGGCATTGCTTTCGCCTTCGAACATCCGGCGCTCTCCGCGCTCGTTCCCGAGCTGGTCAAGCGCGAAGAGATTGCCGGCGCGGTCGCGCTCGATCGCGCGGTTTTTCACTGTGCGCGCCTGGTTGGCCCGTCGGTCGGCGGAATCATCGTCGGGCTCTGGGGCGCGGCGATGGCTTTCTTCACCAATGCCGCCACTTTCCTCGCGTTCATCATCGCGCTCCTCTCGCTCCCGCCTCGCTCCCTCGGGAGCAAGGAGGAAGAAGAACAGCGCGCGAGCGGAATCAAAGACGGTTTCCGCTATGTGCGCGCCGATAAACCGAGCCTCGCGATGGTTGGGATGATCGCAACCATGACGGTTTTTATCTTTCCGACTATCTCTGTCATGATGCCGCTCTATGTGCGCGACGTGCTGCATTTTGGTCCCGACCGGTTCGGCTATCTGATGGCTTTCTCCGCCGTCGGCTCTGTCTTCGGCGCGATTACCCTGGTTTCCATCCCACGCTCGCAACGACTCATCGGGATGACGGGGAGCGTCGTGGCGGTGACCTTCGCGGTCTTCGCCCTGAGTCGGGTGAACGCCTTTGCTTTTGCCGCGGCTTCGCTCGTCGTGATCTCGTTTGGCCTCTCGCTCATCTTCGGCCTTTCGAATACGATCGTGCAGGAACGCGCGCCCTCTCATTTGCGTGGCCGCGTTTCGGCGGTAATCGGCTTGAGCTTTTTCGGGCTGATGCCGGTCGCCGGCCTCGGCGTGACCAGTCTGGCCGACGTGATCGGGATGCGGACGGCGCTGGCCGCGTCTTCGATCTGCTACGGGGTGAGCGCACTTTTCGTTCTCAGCCGGATCGGCGGACGCTTGAACGAGACGCCAGCCGCTCTCGCCACTCCCACCGCGCCGGAAGCTGTTGCAGTTTCCTAGATTGTTCGTTAGGCAAACGGATGCTCTCCTTCTCGACCTGCTGGAATTCCAGCCGCCACACCGCCGGTGAAGCGATGTTGCGCGAGATCAAAAATGACCTCGGCTTTGAGCTGATCGAACTCGGCCACGGCATCCGCATCTCACTCATGCCGGGCGTGCAAAAACTCTTCGACGCGGGCGACGTCCGCTTCAGCAGTCTGCACAATTTCTGTCCGCTTCCAGTCGAGGTCATGGGCGCATCGCCCGATTGCTATACCTTCTCGAGCAGCTCGGTGCAGGAGCGCCAGCGCGCCGTCAGGCAAACCCTGCAGACGATCGATTTCGCGGCGCGACTCGGGGCGCCTTTCGTCGTCCTGCATCTTGGGAAGGTACCGATCAAGCCAGTGACCGAGCCGCTGATCGCACTCGCCAAGACAGGCAAAATGTATTCGCGTGAATACGTGCGAAGAAAGGTCGACGCGGTCGCGAAACGCGAGGAAGCTGCGCCCGTTTACCTCGCGCACGTGAAGGAATCGCTCAAGCCCATCATCGAACATGCCGCCTCCAAAAACATCCGGCTTGGGATCGAAGGCCGGCGCGGTTATGAGGAGATTCCGAGCGAACGCGAAATCCCCGCCTTGCTCGACGAGCTTGCGTCGCCACTGGTCGGCTACTGGCATGACATCGGGCACCTTCAGATCAAGGAAAACCTTGGCTTTGTCGATCATGAGGAATGGCTGCGCGCGATCGGGCCGCGAACGTTAGGTTGTCACGTCCAGGATTGCATCTGGCCGGCGCAGGATCATCAGCCGCCGTTCGCCGGCGACGCCAGGCTGGAGAAACTGATTCCGCTTCTTCCAGCGGAGTGCCTGTTCGTTTGGGAAATGAGCCCGCGCAAAACCGCCGACGAAATCCGGCGCTCGGTAGCAACTTGGAAAGAGCATTTCGGCGCATGAAAAAGATTCTCGCCGGCGTATTCCAAATCGCGGTCACAGTCGCTGTTCTCGTCTGGGTTTTTCACGATCCGCAGAAGCGCGCACAGATGGGCGTGGCCCTTCGAACGGCGAATTATGGCTGGATCGTCGCGGCGCTTTTCGCCTACTTCCTCGTCGAGGCCGCGGCTGGCGTGCGCTGGCACATTCTGCTCAAGGTGCAGCGGATTCATCTCAGTCTTCCCCGGGTTTCAGGATTGTTTTTGATCGGGATGTTCTACAACCAGTTTCTGCCCGGCGGCACCGGCGGCGATATCATGAAGAGCTATCTGCTGCTCAAGGAGACGCCCGGCAAGGCGACTGGCGCGCTGCTCGCGGTCGTCTTCGATCGCATGGTCGGGCTGGTCGCGCTCATCACCATCACCGGCACCTTGATTTGCCTGCGCTATGATTGGCTGACGCAATTCGCCGAGACCCGACGGCTCGTCTGGCTGCTGCTCGCGGTACTCGGAAGCGCGGTCCTCATGCTGCTCACGTCATTCGTGGTCAGCGGGGCGAACCTCGCGCATAAATTGCCGCAGCGATTTCCCGCCCGCGAGCGGCTGATCGAACTCTCGGCGGCATATCATCTCTACGCTCATCATTGGCGCGCGACGCTCGCGGCTTTCGGCTGCTCCATCGTCGCCCATCTCTCGACCTTCGCGACCTTTCTCTGCGTCGCCTACGCCTTCCGGGCCAAGGTCGCGGTGATCGATTTTTTCGCGATCATGCCGATCGAGCGCACGATCTCATCGCTGCCGATCAGTTTCGCCGGCGTCGGTCTGCGCGAGAAGATTTTCCAGATCATGCTCCATGGTCTTTGCGGCGTGCCGGAAGCGGTCGCGGTCCTGATCGGCTCGATGAGCTTTCTCGTGATGCTGGCCTGCTGCGCGCCGGGCGGGCTCGTTTATTTCTTCTACAAACCGAGCGGCCAGGCGGGCCACGTGAAGCTGAGAGAGATGCGCAAGGAAGTGGCGACGCTGGAGCATGAAATCACCGAAACCGAGTAAGGCGGGGAGGGTCTCGGTGTCCCGGTTTCCCAAGGCAAGGTCAAGCCCCGGATTGTCAGAGCGCACACGCTCTTCCCACCTTGTGAAGCGCCGGCGTCCCTTTGTCGCGGCGACATTTGCCATGACGATCGACGGCAAGATTACGACGCGCACATTTTCGCCGGTCGATTTCACTTCACGCGAGGACAAGCTCCACCTTCTGCGTCAGCGGTCGTTAGGCGACGCCGTTCTCATCGGGCGCAGCACGCTGTCGCGCGACAATGTCCGTCTCGGTTTGCCGGATCCGAAGGTGCGGGCCGACCGCGAGGCGCGCGGGCAGGCGCCCTATCCGTTGCGCGTCGTCGTTTCGAATGAAGGCCGGATCGATCCCGCGCTGAAAATTTTCCAGACCGATACCTCGCGCATCGTCATCTTTTCCACCACGCGGATGCCGCGGAAGTATCAGGTCGCGCTTCGTGAAAAAGCGACTTTGCGCCTGAGCGATACGCGCACTGTCGATCTCGGCCGCATGCTGCGACTGCTCCGCAGCGAATACAACGTGCGACGGGTGGCCTGCGAAGGCGGCGCGGAATTATTTCGCGGCCTGCTCGAGCTGCAGCTCGTCGATCAACTTAATCTCACGATCGCGCCTTACATCTTCGGCGGAAAGGCTGCACCCACCTTGACCGGCCGCGGCACATCCTTTCTGTCCGCGAGCGTGCGCTGTTCGTTAGTCGAGATGCGCACGGCAGGCGAGGAATGTTTCGGTACTTATCGACTGAAGTATCCCGCCGCCGGTTAAAATCCGCCGCGCGCCGCTGCCACGGATTTTCTGCTGCCGACATTTTTGTTACGAATTTCCTGCGGCGTCCTCTCGTCCATTCATTGCGCGTCGACGCGCCTCGTTTATTCTGTCGCGTCTTTTTACGGGAAACATGCAAACCGGCAACTCGATCATCATCCAGGCACCGCGCGAAAAAGTCTTCGCGACGGCGGCTGATCTCGAGCAGTGGCCGCGTATCCTGCCGCATTACCGCTACATCCGTTTCCTCGAGCGCAACGCCCAGCGCAGCATCGTCGAGATGGCCGCGCTTCGCTCTGGTATCCCGATTTCATGGACTTCGGAGTTTGTCGTCGATCGCGAGCGAATGGAATTGCGCTTTCTCCATCTGAAAAAATTCACTCGCGGGATGCGCGTCGTCTGGACCTTTAAGGAAACTCCCGCCGGCGTGCTGGTCGAGATCGTGCACGCGCTGCGGTTTCGCGTCGCGAGCCTGTCGCCGATCGCGGATCGGATCATCGGCGGATTTTTTATTCATCACGTCGCCAACCAGACGCTGCGCGCGATGAAGGCGCATCTCGAAAGCAGCGCAGCTCCGGCATCTCGCGCGGCCTGACGGTCGGATCAACACCATGGCGGAGGCAAAACGTCGCGCAGTCATTACCGGCCTCGGCCCGATCACGTCCATCGGCATCGGGCGCGAAGATTTTTGGAATGGGCTGCGGGCGGAGAAGAGCGGCATCCGGCGAGTGGAATCTTTCGACAGCTCGATCTTCAATGCCCATTGCGCGGGTGAAATTCCGGCTTGGAAACCGGAGGAATTTTTTCCGCCGCATCGCCTGAAACGACTCGATCGTTATGCGCAGTTCTCCGTTGCCTCCGCCAAACTGGCGCTCGATGACGCCGGCATCGAATGGTCGCGCGAGAATCCACAGGATCGCATCGGCGTCAGCTTCGGCACCGCCCTCGGTGGAATCGCGAACGCGGAATCCGAGCACGCGCATTTCCTGAAAAAAGGGACGCGCGGGGTGAATCAAACCCTCGCCCTGCAGGTCTTCGGCGGCTCCGCGCATACCAACATCGCGATCGAGTTTGGCTTTCGCGGCGCGGGCACGACGAACTCGAACAGTTGCGCCAGTGGCACGATCGCGGTCGGCGAAGCGCTCCGCTATATCCGCGATGATTTCGCGGACGTGATCGTGGCCGGCGGCGCAGAATCTCCGCTCAGCCCTCTCACCTTCGGCGCCTTCGCTTTCATCAAGACGATGAGTCAGGCGGAGCCGGAAGTGGCTTGCCGCCCGTTCGATCTTTTGCGCGACGGATTCGTCATGGGCGAGGGCGCGGCCTCGCTCATCATCGAAGAACTGGAGCATGCCCGCGCTCGCGGAGCGCACATTTACGCCGAGGTGCTCGGCTACAGCTTGAACAACGACGCCTTTCACATGACTTCGCCGCTCCCGAGCGGTGCCTCCTGCATCCGGGCGATGCGCGAGTCGCTCGCTGACGCGGGACTCGAACCGGAGCAAATCGATTACATCAATGCCCACGCCAGCTCGACTCAGCTCAACGACAGCACCGAGACGAAGTCGATCAAGGAAGTCTTCGGCGCCCATGCGAAGAAAATCCCAGTCAGCGGGACGAAGGCCTATACCGGACATCCGTTAGGCGCGACCGGTGCGATCGAGGCGGCGTTATCTGCCCTAACGATCGACCGCGATTGGGTGCCGCCGACTTTGAACTGGCAGAATCCCGATCCAGCCTGTGACCTCGACGTTGTCCCGACGCACGGGCGCGATCTGCGAGTCGATCACCTCTTGAGCAACTCGTTTGGCTTCGGCGGGATCAACGCCTGCATCGTTCTCGGCCGGGTTCCGGCCTGATCATTGACGCCACCGCTGCGCGCTCCTAACATGCGCGCGTGCAAGTCGAGTTGGAGCAGTTGCTCATCCTGCAGGATCGCGCGCAAAAAATCCGGCAGGTAGAAGCGGAACTGCGCAGCGTTCCTCTGGAACGAAAATCGCTCGACGCCCAGATTGCGGCCACATCCGCGAACCTCGAAGCGATTAAGGACAAGGCCCGTCACATCGAGGTGGAGAAGAAAAAGCTCGAGCTCGATGTCGGAACGCGGAACGAAAGCATCGCGCGTCTCAAGACCCAGCAATATGAGACGCGGAAGAACGACGAGTTCTCGGCCATGGGTCGCGAAATCGAGCGGTATCAGCAGGAGATCACCGGCTTGGAAGATCAGGAGCTGGAATTGATGGAGCAGGCGGATCAGCTAAAAGCGCGAGTCGCGGCCGAAGAAAAACAAACCGCCGCGGCGAAGGAATTAATCGCAAAGCAGGTGGCGAATCTCGATTCCAAAGAAGCAACTCTGGGCAGCCGTTTCGAGGAGTTAAAAAAAGAGCGGGAAGATCTGGCGGCCAAGGTGGATGAGGATCTGCTCGATCTTTTCAACCGGCTCTTCGCGAGCAAAGGCGACGCGGCGATCGTCGCGCTCGAACACGATGTCTGCACCGGCTGCCACATGAAGGTGACGACCGCGACCTCCGTCCGCGCCAAAGGCGGTCGCGAGATTGTGAGCTGCGAACAGTGCGGCCGGGTTCTCTATTTCTCGGAGTAGCGGCCGCTCCGGTCGAAGCGGTCATCAGTTCGTCTCGTGTGCTCAGACGTTGAAGCGGAACTCCATGACGTCGCCATCCTTCACCACGTACTCCTTGCCTTCGACTCGCAGCTTGCCTGCTTCGCGTGCCTTCGCGAAAGAGCCTAACGACACCAGATCGGCAAAATGCACGGTCTCCGCCGCGATGAAGCCGCGCTCGAAATCGGAGTGGATCACGCCCGCCGCAGCCGGCGCTTTATCGCCTTCGTTGATCGTCCAGGCGCGGGTTTCCTTTTCGCCCGTCGTTAGGTAAGTGCGCAGACCGAGGAGATGATAGACTGCCCGGATGAGCGCGCCGACCCCGCTCTCGCTCACTCCAAGATCGCGCAGATATTCGGCCGCTTCCGTTTCCGGCAGATCAATCAGTTCGCTCTCGATCTGGGCGCTGATCACGACCGCTTCGGTCGCGAAATGATTGCGCGCGTATTCCTGCACGGCGCGCACGTGGACGGCGGCGTTATTCCCTTCCTCTCCGGAAGAGACGGCGGCGAGGTCGCTCTCCGCGACGTTGCAGGCGAAGAGCGTCGGCTTTGAGGTGAGAAGGAAAAAATCGCGCGCGATGATTTTTTCTTCGTCGGTCAGCTCAAGGGTGATCGCTGGTTTTCCAGAATCCAGATGCGGCAACAGCTTTTCCATCACCGCTGTTTCCGCTCTGGCCGTTTTCGAGCCGGCGCGTACCTCCTTCTGCAGGCGGTCGCGCCGCTTTTGAAGGGAAGCGAGATCAGCCAGAATCAGTTCGGTGTTGATGACCTCGATGTCGCGCACCGGATCGATCGAGCCGCTGACGTGATGAATGTCGCCGCTCTCAAAGCAGCGCACGACCTGCACGATCGCGTTCACTTCGCGGATGTGGCTGAGGAACTGGTTACCGAGTCCTTCGCCCGCGCTCGCGCCTTTGACGAGACCGGCGATATCGACGAACTCAATCGCCGCCGGGATGATCTTCTGTGAATGAGAGAGCTTGGAGAGCACTTCGAGCCGCGCATCAGGGACGGTTACGATGCCGAGGTTGGGATCGATCGTGCAAAAGGGATAATTCGCAGCCTGCGCCTTGCGGGTGCGGGTGACGGCGTTAAAGAGAGTCGATTTGCCAACGTTAGGCAAGCCGACGATTCCGGCGCTCAGCATAGGCGCGGAGGTTACGGCGGAAGGGCCCGCCCCGCAATCGGCGGGGCGCAAACTTAACCTGCGATCACGCGCTGCGCTGCAGGTGGTTCGCGACGGTCGAGGCGAGCCGCTCGGGCAGATATGGTTTAGCCAGGAAACCGTATTCTTTTTCCTGCTCGAAATCCGCCCCGAGCAGTTCCGGGCTGTAGCCGCTGGTGAAGATGACTTTCAAATTGGGATCGTCGACAATGAGGGTTTGGGCGAGTTGTTGGCCGGAGATGGAATCGGGCATGACCATATCAGTCAGGAGGAGGTCGATGTCCCCGCGATGCTCGTCCCACACCTTGAGCGCCTCGCGTCCATCGGCGGCGGTCAGGACGCGGTAGCCGAGGACGCTGAGGGCGTGCGCCACGAACTCGCGCAAGATATCTTCGTCCTCGACGACCAGGATCGTGATGCTCGCGGGCGATGGGACCTCGAGCATCGACCGCTCGGGCTGGTCGGCTTCTACTGCGACGGCCTCGATGCTGACGGGAAAGTAGACGCGGATGGTGGTGCCGCGCTGCGGGGCGCTCTCGACGTCGATCCAGCCATCATGCTGTTTGAGCACGCCATAGGCGGTGGCCAATCCCATGCCGGTGCCTTTGCCGGGATCTTTGGTTGTAAAAAATGGCTCAAAAATGCGGGCAGCCGTGGTGGCGTCCATCCCGCTGCCGGTATCGTGGACCGCCAGGCAGATGTATTGGCCCAAAGCGGCCTCGGGATTAAGTGCGGCCGCCGCCTCGTCGATTTCCACTTCGTAGGTCCAAATGGTTAGATCGCCGCCGTCGGGCATGGCATCGCGGGCGTTGAGGGCGAGGTTCATGATCACCTGATCGACACTGCCAGGATCGGCAAAAACCGGCGGCAGATCGGCAGTGAGCTGCATCTCGAGCGTGATGTGTTCGCCGATGATGCGGCGTAGCATCGCCATCGTCTGTTCGACTATAGCGTTGAGGGCGAGGGGCCGGCGTTGGATGATCTGCTTGCGACTGTAAGCCAGCAACTGACGAGTAAGGGCGGTGGCGCGTTCGGCGGCGTGCTTTACCTGGTGAAGCGAGGTGCTGAGCTTTTCATCCAACTGCGGGTCGCGTAACTGAAGCGCGGTGTTGCCCAGGATGACGGTGAGGATGTTGTTAAAATCATGCGCCACACCCGCGGCCAGCCGGCCAACGGCTTCCATCTTCTGCGCCTGCCGCAATTCATTCTCCAATCGCACGCGGCCCGTGATGTCCTGAAGAATAAGCAATTGATAGGGAGCGTCGCCGAGCTTGAGAATCTGCGCGGTCACGAGGACCTCGCGCGTTTCCCCGGCGCAGGTCCGAACCTGGGCTGACAATTCCCGGATCGCCTGCCGCTCGGCGAGTTCTGTGGAAATTTTCGCGTCGATCCCGGGGTCGGTCCAAAGCCGAGTGCTCTCGGCCAGCGCCACTTCGCGGGACGTGCCGAGGAGTGCGAGGAAGCTGTTATTGACATCGAGATAGCCGCTGATGTCGAGGCGCCGAATCGCCATCGCCAGCGGATTGCCTTGGAAGGCCTTCGAGAACCGCTCCTCCGAGTGACGCAGCGAGACTTCGGCCATGGCTCGTTCGGCGACTTCGCTCGTCAGTTCTTCATTCGCCGCGCGCAACTCCGCAGTCCGCTCGTTGACCAAGGCCTCGAGATCTTCCATCTGCCGAGCGGCGATCTGGGTCAGCTCCCATTTGCGGGCCAGGGCGTGCGCCATCTGCAGGACCTCGACATTATCGAAAGGTTTCTTGAGCACCAGCATCTGGTCGGTGTTGCCGATCGTCTTGGATATTTCGTCCCAGGAATAATCCGAGTAGGCGGTGCAGATGACCACCTGGAGATCGGGAAATTCCTTCCAGATGCGCGAAATCGTCTCGATCCCGTCCCATCCCGGCGGCATGCGGACATCGACGAAGGCGACCGCATAGGGCGCGCCGCTGGCGACTGCCGCGCG
>DASXDC010000006.1:0-2359 GCA_036490855.1 Chthoniobacterales bacterium | reverse complement strand
GAGATAAAATGCCTGCCAGCGGGTGCAGCCATCGATCCCGGCCGCTTCCTCGAGCGAGAGCGGAATCGTGTCGTAATAGCCTTTCATTTGCCAGATGCAGAAGGGAAGCGCCGTCGCGCTGTAGATGATGATGACGCCGAGATAGGAATTGATCAGGCTGAGCTTGATCAGGATGAGATAAAGCGGCAGAAGCAGCATCGTGGCCGGGAACATCTGGGTGACGAGCAAACCGTTGAGCGTCGCGCTCCGGCCGAGAAACCGAAAACGCGAGAGCGCGTAGCCGGCAGTCGAAGCGAGCGCAACACCGGTCAACGTGACCGCGACCGCAATCAGGGTGGAATTCCCAAGCCAGCGCAGAAACGGCGTCTCAAAAATCAAGACACGAAAATTCGCCAGCGTCGCGCCGCGTGGGATGAGCGCGAGCGAAGAAGAAAGCAACTGATCGCCCGGCCGCAGCGCGATCGTGACGATGCGGCTGATCGGGTAAAGCGCAAAAAGGGTGAAGACAAGAAGCGCGAGATAACTCAGGGCCATCCTGGTGGTGCGCGAGGGCGACGGACGCGATTCCTTTTCCAGACTGGGCGAGCGACGCGACATCAGGCACGAAACAGCGTCATTCGCGCGGCGGAGTCAAGACCGTCTTCTCGTTAGGCAAATCACGACGATTCCCGCGGGACTTTCTTTAGCCGCCGCCGCCGCCACCACCGCCGCCACCACCGCCACCACCAGCGCCACCACCACCAGCGCCGCCAGTTCCAGCGCCGGCGCCACTTCCTGATCCGCTGCCCACGCCTGCGCCGCCGTTACCCGGGCCGGTGCCATTGCCGAAGCCGCCGTTGCCTGCGGCGCCCTGCGATGCGCCGACCGCGCCGGTGGTTCTGTCCGAATCTTCCAGGGTGCAACTGCTGATGAGGAAAGCGACGCTGACTCCGAGCCCGAGGAGATGGATTGTTCTCTTCATTTGCCAATCTTCGGCCATGCAGCCCCCGCTGCGCGGCTACCCGGCGCCTGAGAGGCGGCTCGGTGATTTTCCTAGAAACTCCCGCCGCGAGATGGCGACGCGGGGCGATGCGATCAGGCGGAGATCCCCCTGACCACGATCCGCATCCCGTCAGTCGAGATGATCGCAACCGGTGTCTCGGGCGCGACGAATTCTCCTTCGGTCACAACATCAACGACGTGGTTTTCGAATTCCGCCTTCCCGCTCGGACGCAGAATGGTGAGGGCGCGACCGCGCATCCCGGGCGCGAGCGGCAGTTCACGGGCAAAGGCCCGGGGCGCGGCGGCGAGGGAGGGACCGGAAGGGATGTTGGCCGAAAGAATGAAGCGGCGATAGAGGCTCGTCTGCGGAAGGAAGCGGGCCAGAATCACGATCACGATCGCGGCGCCGAGAAAGGTAAGAAACATGTTAAGCAGCGGAATCTTTAGCATCTGTCCGGTGGGGAAGAAATTCTGTCCGGGATAGCGATCGATCATCGCCCAGAGGAGCGAGGCGAAAATAAAAAGCACTCCGAGCACCCCGACGATGATCGTCGAGTGCCCAAAGACGAAAATTTCCAGGAGAACGAAAAGGAATCCGAGCAGGAAGAGCGCGACCGTTTCCCAGCCGGCGAGGCCGGCGAAGTAGTGGCCGAGAAAGAAGAGCGCGAAGCAGACTATCGATGTGATGCCGGCGATGCCGAAGCCGGGAATCTTGAACTCGATATAGGCGCCGAGGATTCCGCCTAACAATAAAAGTGGCGCCAGCTTCGTCAGCCAGAAGGCGAGCTGTTCGAATCCGCTCGGCTGCAGCGCGACCGCTTCGCCTTTCAGGCCCGCCTTCTGCATCAGCTCCGGAATTGAATCGGCGACCCCGTCGGCCAGAACCGGTTTGCCGCCGATCTTCTCGGTCGCTTCCTGCGCGTTGAGGGTGAGGAGCGATCCCTTCGGATGAATGACGCGGGTGCCGATTTTCACTTCCTTCTCCTTATCCATGAAGGCCTGACCGATGTCGGGATTGTGGCCGTTGCGCAGAGCCGTTCCGCGGACCAGCGCCGACCAATAGGAGATGGTTTTTTCCTTCTCCGTCGGAGGCAGATCCTGCCCGGTGGAGAGGATGGGCGCGGCTGCTCCGATCGCGCTCACCGGTGCCATATAAATGTGCTTGGTGGCAAGCGCGATGAGCGCCCCGGCCGAGCCAGCATTGGAATCGACGAAGGTGTAGGTCGGAATCGTAGCGTGATTCAGGATGCCGGTGATCTTTTCGGCGGAGTCGAGCTCCCCGCCGTAGGTATCCATGTCGAAGATAATGGCGGACGCACCTTCGGCCTCGGCCGTCTTTTCCGCCCGCCGGAGAAAGAGCGCGAGCGAAGACGAGATT
>DASXDC010000005.1:0-3498 GCA_036490855.1 Chthoniobacterales bacterium | reverse complement strand
GTGGCGAGCGCGCTGGCGGGCGGTTACGCGCGGCGCGTGGCGGACACCGTGAGCATCCATGCGGCCACAATTGTTGCGATGCGGGATGCGGCGCGGCAATCGGCACGCGCGGGGGCGTGATCGCGGCAATCGAGGAGCACGCCCGGGCAAGCCGAAGAAAAGCGGGAACGAAGTGTCTGCATCCAACATGACCTCGAAGCGAAATCCAAGAGAGGTCCTTCGACTACGTGTCCCGGCGCTCCGCGCAAAAGAAAAGGCTCGGGAAACTCCGCTCAGGATGACGATGACTACAAGAAAAGGCAAAAACGCCGGCAGGATGCCGGGCGTTACAGGAGCTTCGCGGATCAGCGAGTTATTGGAAGTCGAGCAGGACGTCGACCGTGCCGGCTTTGGGATCTTCTTGCAGGAAGCGGCCGACCTTCTCGTAGTGGAAGGGCAGGCCGACGAAGGCCTGCTTGATTCCGGAAGAGATGAATTCGTCGTAGACATCCTGATCGAAAATGGCGCCCGACTCGATTTTCCAGGCCGCGCGTATGCGGCGCTCGCCTTCAATCGACAGACCCGTAAGAATCAATTTGCCCATGCGGAACTGAGGGCCCTCGGAGACTGCCGCCGTGTAGCTGACGCGCTTTGCGGCGTCGTCGAATTGAACGCGCGGGGTTACGCTGGCCTCCAAATAGCCGCGTCGCGCGTAGTCGTCATGAACCGATTCCCAGATCGGCTGGATTTTCAATTCGTCGGCGGGGTCGCCGGGCTTTACGGTGACGAGCGCATTTAGCTCCGGCGATAAAATCACCGCGTTTCCGCTCCAGGTAACCCCATTCCACGTGAATGCCGACCCTGGCTCGACGGCAATGGTGACGGCGACGCGGGGGGCTGGGCCGCTCCCCTCAATTCGAGTGGTGGGCGGATTGAACTTCACGCGGAGAAAGCCTTGCGCGAGATACGCGGGGCGAACTTGTTCAAACTCGAAAAGTTCGATAGCAGTGCGAGAGTAGGCGTGGTCAACGAGATCGGCAAGACGCGCCTGGATTGCGCGGTCGCTTCGCGCGAGAGCATCGCCGAATTCAACGCTGGCGACATTTAAGTTCACACCATCAACCCGGAATTGCTGAACTTGTTCGGAGCCGCCCGGCGCGGTGACGAGCGAGTGCGTGACGCTGGTATGCACATTGCGAGAAGCAAGCGCGAGTTGGAGCGCATCGGAAATGTCGTCGAGCAGAGTGCCGTGCTCTGGCGCGGCGCCGTCGAATAAAGGCACGGAGGATTTTACGGCGGAGATCAATTCGGCGTCAGTAAACCAGGGGAAATTATCGAACCAGATCGGGACCGCTGGAGCGTCGGTAACCTGATATTCGACGACGACGCCAGCATTCGTGTCGCCGTAGCGGTAATGGACGCCGGCAAACGGGCCGAGCTGGGCGAGACGATCGGCGCCGCGCTGCAAATCGTCTTTCGTAACCGTGGCGCCGGGCTTGAGACCCGTGGCCGGCGCGATTTTATCGGAACGGAATCTGGAACCCGTAACTCCGACGGAGGCCAGTTTTCCGGAGCTGGCTTCGGCGGACGATTGTGCGCGCGCAGAGGGTGAGAGAAGCAGGCCGATGAGTAGGACCTGCCCCCACCAAATACCGGGCTGCAGAGAGAAATTGACGCGCATGGAAACTATTTTATACGCGCGGAGGGCGAGCACGCAGGTTATTCGACGGTAACGGACTTGGCGAGGTTGCGAGGCTGGTCGACATCGCAGCCGCGGCGCACGGCGATGTGATACGCAAGAAGCTGCAGCGGGACGATTTCGAGAATGGGCGCGATCAGGTCGGGTGCAGTGGGAATTTCAATGACGTGATCGGCCGTCCCGAGCGCAAGCTTATCGCCCTCGGTGACCACGGCGATCACGATACCGTCACGAGCCTTAACTTCCTGGAGATTGGAGATGGTTTTTTCGTAGCGCGTCATCGAAGCAGGATCGGATTCATCGCGCGTGGCGATCATAACGACGGGAAGATTTTCGTCGATCAGAGCATTCGGGCCGTGTTTCATCTCGCCGGCCGGATAGCCCTCGGCGTGAATGTAAGAGATTTCCTTGAGCTTCAGCGCGCCTTCGAGGGCGATCGGATAATGGATTCCGCGGCCGAGATAGAGGAAATCAGTGTGCCGGAAGAACTGGCGGGCGAGATCTTCTATCGCGGCGTCGTGCTGGAGAATGGTTTCGATCTTATGCGGAATTCGGGTGACCTCTTGCATCAAGGTCTTGGACGCGGCGTTGGTAAGTTTGCCGCGCACCTGGCCGAGGTGAAGGGCGGTGAGCAGGAGCGCGGTGAGCTGGCCGGTGAAGGCTTTTGTCGAGGCGACGCCGATTTCAGGGCCGGCGTGCGTGTAGATTGTGCCGCTGGATTCGCGGGTCAGCATCGAGCCGACGACGTTGCAAATCGAGAGGACTTTCGCGCCCTTCTGGCGGGCTTCGCGCTCCGCGGCGAGAGTATCCGCTGTTTCGCCGGACTGGCTGATAGCGATGATCAAGCTGTGCTTATCGAGAATCGGATCGCGGTAGCGAAATTCGCTGCCGTAATCAACTTCAACGGGCAGATGCGCGAGTTGCTCGATCATGAATTTGCCGGCGAGTCCCGCGTGCCAACTGGTGCCGCAGGCGACAATTTTTAGGTCGCGGAAATTGCGGAACTCTTCCTCGGTGATGTCCATTTTGTCGAGGAAAACGTGGCCGGTTTCCTGAGAGATTCGGCCGAGCAGCGTGTCGCGGACGGCACGAGGCTGCTCGAAGATTTCCTTCTGCATGAAATGCTTGAAGCCGCCCTTTTCGGCCATGATCGGGTCCCAAGTGATGTGCTGCGGCGGGCGGCTGATCGGATGGCTTTCGAAATCGAAGAGTTTGACGCCCTGGGGAGTGAGCACGGCCATTTCACCATCGCCGAGGAAGAAAATGCTGCGAGTGTGCTGGAGGATCGCCGGGATGTCACTGGCCACGAAAAATTCCTGGTCGCCAAGGCCGACGACGATGGGCGGTCCCAGCCGGGCAGCGACAATTTTGTTTGGATCTTTGGCGGACACGACGACCATGGCGTAGGCGCCCGTCATTACCTTGACCGTTTTGAGGACGGCGTCTTCCAGGGGCGCGTCTTTTGAAAAGTTCTCCACAAGGTGGGCAATGATTTCAGTATCGGTTTCCGTGACGAACTTGTGGCCTTCGGCAAGGAGCTGATTCTTTAGCTCGACGTAGTTTTCGATGATTCCGTTATGCACGACCACGATTTCTCCGGTGCAATCGCGGTGAGGGTGGGCATTTTCCTCGGTCGGGCGGCCGTGCGTGGCCCAGCGGGTGTGCCCGATGCCGTAGAGGCCGTCCAGAGGAGTGAGGCGAATGGATTCCTCAAGATTACGCAGTTTCCCGGGGGCGCGCCGAATCTCGAGCTTTCCGTTGTCGCCCACGACGGCGATGCCCGCCGAATCGTAACCGCGGTATTCGAGGCGCTTCAGACC
>DASXDC010000004.1:0-6786 GCA_036490855.1 Chthoniobacterales bacterium | reverse complement strand
GGCTGCTTCGCTTCCGTCCTGACGAAGAACCAGATCGTGGCCGCGATCATTTCCTTCGCCGTCATCACGCTCCTTTTCTTCCTCGGGCTGGTCTCGTTTATCCTCCTCGACGTCAGCTCGGAGACACGGCAACTGCTCGGCTATTTCTCCGCCATCGAACAAATGGGAACCCTCTCCCGCGGCGAGATCGATACCCGCCCGATGGTCCTCTACATCAGCATGACGATCGTGATGCTGACTTTCACCTACCAGGCGTTCCAATCGCGGAAATGGAGGCTCTGATCCATGGCTGACGAGACGACGCCACCGCCCCCGCCCGAGAAGCCGCAGCGGATCCGTCGTTTCCAGATCGGCCTGAACGTGATCGTGCAGATCGCGATCATCATCGTCCTGGCCGCGATGGTGAATTATCTCGGCTTCGAGCATTACCGCCGCTGGGATCTCTCGCGCGACAAGAAGTATCAGCTCTCCGACAAGACGAAGCATTTCCTCGACAGCATCAAGGGCAAGGTGCGGATGACGGTTTTCTTCGGCGCGCAGAATCCGATCACGGGCGACGTGCAGAATCTGCTGACCGAATATCAGTACGCCTCGCACGGCAAAATCGACGTCGAATACGTCGACCCGGAGCGCAACCTGACGAGAGCGAAGGAGCTCTTCGACAAGTACAAGGTGGTGACGGACGAGAGCGTGCTGATCATCGATTACCAAGGGCGAAACAAAACCGTGAAGGCGTCGGAAATGGCCGACATGGACCAGGGCAATCCGACGGCCGGCGAGCAGCCAAAGGTGACCGCCTTCAAGGGCGAACAAGCGATCACGAGCGCGCTGATCGACGTCGTAGAAGGAAAGAAAAATATCGTCGGCTACATCGTCGGCCACAAGGAACCGCCGCTCTCCGGGGAGAGTCCGATCTCGATCCTGAAGACTTTTATCGAGAACGAAAACATCCAGTTCAAGGAACTGAATCTCTTCGAGGTGCCGGCGATCCCAGCCGAGATCAAAGTCGTGATGATCGCCGGCCCGCAGTATGATTTCTCGGATCGCGAGATGAAGATGCTGCGCGATTTCTGGAACAAGGACGGCCGCATTTTACTCCTCGTCGACCCGGCGGCGAAAACGCCGAAGCTGCTCGCGTTCGTCAATGAGCTGGGTGTGAAAGTGGATGACGATCGGCTGATGGCGATGGTCAAAACCGGGATCGAGGAAGTGGCGCGGGTGCGCGATGTGGTGGCGCATTTTCTACCCGACAACCCGGTCACGAAACGGCTGGCCGATGTCCGGGCGCCGTTCTTCGGCTCGACCAGCACCCTGACGCTCGAAGCGCAGCGGGTCGCGCCGGCCAACATCCATCTCGCCCCGCTCGCCCAAGCCGAGAAGGGTTACTGGGGCGAGACGGACTACAACTCGAGCGATGAAACTCTCCTCCAGTTCGACCCGGCGAAAGACAAGGGCGATCCGCTCACGATCGCCGCCTCGGCCGAGAAAGGCGGGAGCGGCGACGAGCGCGTCCAAATCAATTCCGCGCGGCTCGTGGTCGTGGCCAATTCCACCTTCATCCAGGACAATGCCCTGACCCAGGATCAGCAGGGGCTCGATTTCGTCTCCGCGAGCATGAACTGGCTCCTCAGCCGCGAGCAGCTCATCGGCATTGCGCCAAAAATCCCGCAGACGCTCACTTTCACGCTCGACGAAACAGCGTTGCGCAGCATGCGCTGGATCGTTCTTATCCTCATGCCGCTCGTGCCCGCGATCCTCGGGTTATTCGTCTGGTGGCGGAGGCGGAGGTAAGGGATTTATGGCGTCGTGGCGTGGTGGAGTAATGGAGTGTTGGAGTAATGGTGTGATGGAGAGCGGGCGGTTTGCGAAGTGGCGCGAGGCAACGGTCGGGATGCTTCCATTACTCCACTACTCCATTACTCCATCACTCCGACGCCCTCCCTCCACCACTCCATCACTCCCACGCCACAATTCCACCACCGTACTCCCACGCGAGCGATGAAGACGCGCACCACCATTATCCTTCTCCTCCTCGCCATCGGGCTCGGGGTCTGGATCAAGTATTTCGAAAGCAAGAAACCAAACACGATCGAGGCACAAAAGGAGGCGGGGAACGTGGTCAACTTCGACCGCCAGAAACTCGAAGGCATCGCGATCCAGAATGGCGACGATCGCATCGAACTGCATCGGCAGGATGGTAAGTGGCGGCTGACCGCGCCGGTTAAAGATCAGGCCGACAGCGCGGTGGTCGACAATCTCGTCAGCGACATCGAGCTCTGGCAGAAGGATGCAATGATCCCGGCTCGCGAAGTGACGGCGGACAAAGGACGCCTGAACGAATACGGACTCCTCCAGCCAAAGTTGCGACTGCGATTGATCGAGCCAAAGGGACCGCCGGAAATCTGTTTCGGCAAAGACGCCGCGCTCCAAGGCAAGATGTATGTCCGGATGGCGGACTCGAAGGATGTCTTCATCGCGCCGCAGTCGCTCCGGGACGACATCTCGAAAAAGCCGGATGATTTCCGCGATCGCAAATTAACCGACATCACGACTGCGCAGGTGACGCGCGCCGTCCTGAAAAGCGCGGCCGGCGAAATCGAGCTCGTGAAAAAGAACGAGCGTTGGGAAATCGTGAAACCGCTTCAGGCCCGGGGCGACGACGAGAAGATCAACGATCTCCTCGCGCAAATCACCAACGCGCGCATCCAGGAATTTGTCGCGGACGACAAGGGCGACCTCCACGCCTACGGCCTCTCCGAGCCGCGCGGCGCGATCACGATCTACGGCGAGGGCGACAAGGAAGGGCGCACGATCCAGATCGGTTCAGCGGCCGAGAAGATCAAGGACGCCGTCTACGTTCGGTCTCTCCAGCGCAAGGGAGTCTACGCCCTAACGAAACAGGTCAAGGAGATCCTGAACGCCCGGCCTAACGACCTCCGCGATCGCCACCTCGTCCGGATCGACACGAATAATCTCGACCGGATCAACATCGAGGCGAGCGGCGAACCGAAGATCGTTCTCGCACGGAAAGCCCAGGATTGGACGATCGCGAGCCGCAACAACCAGCCGGCGAACAGCGATGAAGCGCAGCGCCTGATCAATACCCTCAACGATCAGCAGGTGAGCAATTTTGTCGCCGACACCGCTTCCGAGCTCCCGAAGTACGGACTCGATCAGCCGCAGCTCAGCCTGACCTTCAGCTCTTTCGCCTCCGAGAACACGGCCGAGACCGGCGCGGGCGAACATCCGTTTCTCACTCTTTCCTTCGGGAAGGTGGAAGGGAACGATGTCTACGCGCGAGTCGGCGAAGAGCCGTTCATCGTCGCGGTCAATCATGAGTTGCTCGGCAAGATCTGGGTCGATCCTTTGCAATGGCAGGCCCTCTCTGTTCTCAAGTTCAAGCCTGACCAGATCCATCGCATCTCGCGCGTGACCAGCCGGGAGGAGTCGCTCGTCCGCAAGGGGGCGAAGGATTGGACTTGGATTAAGGGCAGCGGCGCGATCGATACGACGAATCTGGAATCACTCCTCAACACGCTCGCCTCCTTGCGCGCCGTCCGTTGGGTCGGGGCGACGACGCCGGCGCATGGTTTTGAGCAGCCGAAGCTGGTTCTCACCTTCACCACTTCACCAGATGACAAGGCGATCCATAAACTGACGATCGGCAATCCGACAAACGACGGAATGTGGTACGCGCGGGTCGACGGCCGCGACGGGACCTTCGTCGTCAATCAGCCGGACATGAACGCGCTCAATCTGCCGCTGACGAAGGAAGTGTCGCCTTCTCCGTCGCTTTCGCCCGCTCCTTCCGCGACCGCAGCGGTCACGAGCTCGCCCGTCCCTGCGCCGACGGCGGGAGAATAGTCGCGCGCTCAGCGCGTCGCGCAGTAGAGCGTGACGATGCCGGCCGAAAGCGGCTGCGCCGAGGCGTCGTGAAAACCATTCGCTTCCAAGAGCGCGCACATCGCGGAGCCGCTCGGGAATTTCTCGATGGAAGCGCCGAGATAATCGTAAGCCTGCTTTTCACCGGTCACGACTCCGGCGGCGTAAGGCAAGATTCGGTGCAGATAAAATCGGTAGGCGCTCCGCAGCGGAGCGCGCGGGAGCGAAAAATCGAGCACGAGGAGGTGGCCGCCCGCCGCCAAAACGCGCGCCATTTCCGCCAGGGCCGCGCCCCAGTCCGCCATGTTGCGAAGCCCGAAGGCAACCGTCACGGCATCAAAGGACCCGTCCGCGAATGGAAGATGAAGCGCGTCTGCCACCACCGTATTCGTCAGGCCTTTACTCCGCGCCACCGCCAGCATCTCCGGGGAAAAATCTGCGCCGGTAATTTCCGCCTCCGGCAGCTTTTGCGCGATCGTTAGGGCAAGGTCGCCACTCCCCGTCGCGAGGTCGAGCACTCGGCGCGCTTGCCATCGCCTGACGATTTCCGAAGCCCGCTTCCGCCAGCCGAAATCGAGACCGCCGCTGAGCAGGTGATTCGCCAGATCGTAGCGGCGCGCGATACGGCGAAACATCGCTCGGACCGTCTCCGGATCGCGCATCGCGGTCTCGGCCGCGGAAGAATCGGAATCGGAATCCACGACGAAGCGCGTTGGCAAATCGAGCCGGCCGCCTTTCGACTACTCGAGGACTGGCTCAGCCCGATCTTCGTCCGGTGCGCTCAATTTATTCTTCGCGATCATGCGCGCGCAGGTATTCCAGCGCAGGAGCGCGTCGTCGTTGCCGGGCGGGCGAATTTTTTCCGCGATCTCAAACTGGCGCATCGCTTCGGACAATTTGTGATAGGCGTATTGCCCGGCGCCGGGATGTCCCTGCGCCAGCTTCGCTTTCGCCCGCCGCTCGGCCAGGATGCCGGCGTAGTAGGCGCGTTCGTAATCACCTTCGATTCGGGCGAGCAATTGGTTTGCCTGCGTTTCACTGACTCCGTAGCCTTTGCTGAAACGATCGGTCAGGGCGAGCAGCAGCGTGATCAGGGCCGCCTGATTCTGCGGGTCGGCGTCGAGGATATCGAGGCAGATGCTCTCCGCTTCGCCCGGCTCATTCAGGAGCCGGTAGCGCTCCGCTTTCTCCAGCGCAGCCGGAATCGCTTCCTCGGAAAGTTTTTTCAGCTCAGACATTGTCGTTAGGCGGAAGGCCGCTCCGGCGCGCGTTCGTTGCGGCGGCGGATTTTTTTCCAGAACCAGCCGAGCGGATCATAATAATCGTCCACCACTCGCTCCTTCAACGGAATGATGGCGTTGTCGGTGATCTGAATGTCCTCCGGGCATACTTTTGTGCAGCACTTGGTGATGTTGCAATAGCCGATCCCGTAAGCCTCGCGCAATTCCGTGACCCGGTCTTCGGTATCGAGCGGATGCATCTCGAGCGCGGCGCTGTAAACAAGGAAACGCGGCCCAATAAATTGGTCGTGCTTCTGATGGTCGCGCAGGACGTGGCAGACATCCTGGCAAAGAAAACACTCAATGCATTTCCGGAACTCCTGAACGCGATCGACATCCTCCTGCGCCATCCGCCAGGTCCCGTCCGCGGCATCCGGCGGGCGCGGTTTGAATTTCCTGATCCGCTTTTTGACCGCGAAATTCCATGAGACATCGGTGATGAGATCCTTCAGGCGTGGGAAGGCTTTCATCGGCTCGATCGTGATCGGCCGATCGAGCGGGAGGTCGTTCAGCCGCGTCATGCACATCAGCTTCGGCATGCCGTTGACCTCGGCGGAGCAGGAGCCGCACTTGCCGGCTTTGCAATTCCAGCGACAGGCGAGGTCGTTCGCCTGCGTCGACTGGATGTCGTGGACGGCGTCGAGTACGACCATGCCTTCGGAAACTTCCGTCGCGTAATCGCGGAACTCGCCGCCCGTCGCGTCGCCGCGCCAGATTCTGAAAGTGGCGGTCTTCATCGCTTCATTCCATCTCTTCGATCACGCTCCGCAGATCTTCTCGCATCTCGGGAATGGGGTCGCGCCGAATCTGCATCAGGCCGTTGCCGCCTTTCCAAACGACCGTGTTCACCTTCGCGAACTCGCCGCTTTTCTCCGGGTAATCCTCGCGAAATTGCGCGCCG
Source organism: Chthoniobacterales bacterium (assembly GCA_036490855.1). Taxonomy (GTDB): domain Bacteria; phylum Verrucomicrobiota; class Verrucomicrobiia; order Chthoniobacterales; family UBA10450; genus Palsa-1392. The sequence continues at coordinate 723 of DASXDC010000004.1, read as the reverse complement.
CGGCTTTCCTTGCGCTCGAGAGCCGCACGCGTCACCGCCTCCGAAACGGTGAGAAGATTTTGCAGGTCGAGCGCGGTGTGCCAGCCGGGATTGAACTCTCGATTGCCATCGACCCCGACCCGCGCCGCCCGCTGCGCGAGAACCCGGATGCCTTCGAGCGCTTCCCGCATTTCATCTTCGCGCCTAACGATTCCGACCTTGTCCTGCATCATCTCCTGCAAATCCTTTTGCACGCGGTAGGGACCTTCGCCGCTCGTCGTCCCGCGCTCGAACGGCTCGAGCGCGCGCCGCGCCGTATCCTCGACCTGCGCCGGCCCGATTTCGCCTAACGAATTTTCCTGCGCGAACCTGGCGGCGAATTCTCCGGCGCGCTTTCCGAAAACGAGCAGGTCGGAAAGCGAGTTACCGCCGAGCCGATTGGCGCCGTTGATCCCGGCGGCGCATTCCCCGGCCGCAAAGAGGCCGGGCACGCGCGACATCTGGCTATCGGAATCAACCCGGATGCCGCCCATCACGTAATGCGTCGTCGGCCCGACCTCCATCGGCTCCTGGGTGATGTCGATGTCGGCCAGTTGTTTGAACTGGTGATACATGCTCGGGAGTTTCTTTTTGATGTGCTCTTCGCCGTTGGAAAGCTTGCGCTTGATCCAGGCGATATCGAGAAAGACGCCACCATGCGGGCTCCCTCGGCCGGCCTTGATTTCCCTAACGATGCAGCGGGCG
>DASXDC010000003.1:0-4269 GCA_036490855.1 Chthoniobacterales bacterium | reverse complement strand
ACGCCGTATTGCAAGGCGATCGCGTTCAAGTTTACGCTCCCGCCGATGTAGGTGCCGGTGAACATGCCCGCGACCGCGAAGCCTTTCCCGACCCCGTGATGCTGCGGCGCGATCAGCCTGTAACTCACCAAGACGCCGATCATGGTGGCGATCGCGCCTAACGAAAACATGAGGAGCATCGGCCAGCCAGCCTGGCGCAGGTCGCGCAGCTTCACGTCGAGGAGGAGGAAGAAAATCGCCAGCGGCGCGATGTAATTGAAAATGCCGTCGTAAAGCGCGGGCGCATTCCGCGAGGAAGGCAGCAGCCCGACGTTGGCCAGGACGGCGGCGGCCAGAATGACGATCAGCGCCGAGCCGAGATAACTGAAGAACTTCCGGCGCGAGAGCCATTCCGCGAACGCGACCAAGAGGCAAAGGATCGTCGCGACGTAGAGCGGCTCGGAAATGAAAGGCATGGCGGCGATTTGCGGAAGCCTTCCGCTTTGATCTTGAATTCCCCGGCGCTTGGCAAATCAAACTGTGGAATGATCGAGAAAGGATGACCCTGCCAACTTTCGCAATCCGGCTCGCCGCGATCGCCGACGCGCCGCTCGTCGCAGATCAGCGTGCCCGCATGTTCCGCGATATGGGCCGTGTGCCGGACGATCTCTTTGATCTCTATCGCACCCGCTGCGAAGCCGGGCTCAGGGAGATGATCGAGTCCGGCGAATACGTTGGCTGGCTCGCCAGCCCGCCTGATCAGCCGGACCAGATCGTCGCCGGAGCCGGTGTGCAGCGCCGGCGCGTTCTCCCGCACCCGGCGGGCGAGGCCGAGGAGAAGAGCACGATTGCGGAAGGCCGCCACGCCATCATCATCAATGTTTTCACCGAGCCGGCCTGGCGACGACGTCGGCTCGCTACGCTTTTGTTGCGGGAAATCATCGCCTGGTCACGCCGCGAACGCCTCGATCGCCTCGTCCTCCACGCCTCGGATGAAGGCCGCCTTGTTTACGAGCGGCTCGGTTTTGCTTCGACAAACGAGATGCGTTTCCAAGGCCGGCTGGATGCGTAAAGCGCGGTCGAGTGTACTTTCCGGGAACTGCGCCCGTGGCGCCCATATGTCCAAGATCGACTTCATCGGAATCGGCGCGCCAAAATGCGGAACCACCTGGCTCTCCGCCCAGCTCGAGGCCCATCCGCAGATCGGCTTCGCGCCCGACAAGGAAGTCTATTATTTCGCGGATACGATCATGCGGCGGCTGGCTCACAGTGAGCTGAACTGCTACGCAAAAGGGGAGTCGTGGTATCACGCGCAATTCCCTCCGGCGATCGCGCCGATCGTGAGTCGTGGGGAGTTTTGTCCTTCCTACCTTTACCTCGACGAAGCGGCCGACCGCATCAAAGCCTACCGCCCGGACATCAAGCTCCTCCTCTGTCTGCGTCCGCCGGTCGAGATGATTTACTCCTGGTATTGGTACGGACGAAACGCCGTCCTCGCGAAATTGCCGGAGACGTTCGAAGAGATGATGCAGGACCCCTTTCTGCGCGACGTCGGATGCTTCGCCCACCACTTCCGCCGCTACCTCGAGCGATTTCCGGCGGAGAATTTTCTCGTCGTGCAATTCGAGGCCATCCGCCGCTTGCCTGACGACGTCCGCCGTGGGGTCTACCAATTCCTCGAGGTCGACCCCGACTTCCAACCGCAGCTTGATTCCGGAAAAAACGAAGCGCGCGCCCCGCGCTTTCCGCTCCTCCAATCCGGCGCGCAAAAAGTCTATCAGGGCGTCTCGACCGTTCCCGGTGTCGGCAAAGTCCTCAAATCACCGGCCGTCGCCAAGACGCTGCAGAGCGTCTATCACCGCTTCAACTCAACCGCGCGAAAGTACCAGCCGCTCGCGCCTAACGAGCGTGAGAAGTGGGAGCAATATTATGCCGCCGACCAGGCCGAACTGGCGAAACTGCTGCAAGGTCTGCAGGTGATCGGCTGACCTGAGCGCGGCTCGTTAGGCCGGAACGGCCGCGCGCTCCGGGATCGCCGCCGACGGGAGAGAAATCGTGAAAACCGAGCCGACCCCGACTTCGCTCGCGACCGAAAGCTCGCCGCCCATCGCCTGGATCAATTCGCGGCAGATCGCCAATCCGAGACCGACTCCGCGCTGGCGCGATTCGATCCGATGACGATCGACCTGCACGAAGGGCTCAAAAATTTGTCCGAGATGCTCGGGTGGAATTCCCCATCCGCTGTCGCGAATCGCGATCTGGGTCGTCCGCTCGTCGCCGCTGCATTCGATCTCGATTTGGCCGCCGGCGGGGGTGAACTTGATCGCGTTCGTGAGGAGATTGAGCAACACCTGCTGCAACCGGTCCGGATGGGCGCGCAGGTAGAGGTCGGCCGGGCAACCCTGCCGTGCGTATTTTAACCGCGCCTCGCCCAGTTTCGGAATGACGAGCCGTTCGGCGCGGGTGACGGCTGCCTCGACTTCCACCGTCTCGAGTTTCATCTCGGCCGTGCCGCTTTCGAGACGCGCGAAGTCGAGGATGTCATTCAAGAGGCGCACCAGTTCATCGCTCGCATTCTGGACGGAACGCAGATCGGCTTCCTGCTCTTCGCTGATCGGTCCGCTCGCTCCGTCAAGCAGGAGGTCGCAGTAACCCGCGATCGCCTGCAACGGCGTCCGCAGCTCGTGCGACATCATGGAAAGAAATTTCGCCTTCGCGTCATTGGCCGCTTCCGCCGTCGTCTTCGCGCGCAACAGTTCATTCTCAAACTGGGCCCGTTGCAGCATCCGCATCAGCACGCATTCGCTCCGCATCTCTCCCTCGTGCTCGCGCCGGATGCCGTTGACCAGCACCGGAATGTCCTCCCCACTCCGGCTCCGAAGTGAGAGATAAATTTCTTCCGCCTCACCGTGCAGTTTCAGGATCGGGAAGAAATGCGTGTGATAGAAGATGCGCGCCCCGACCGCGAGGATCGTTTCAAACTTCTGCCCGACCAGCTCGGCCGGCGTGTAGCCAAGCAGAGCGGCGAGCGTGTGATTGACCTCGCGAATCACGCCCTCGTCGGTGAAGGAGAGATAACCGCAGGGTGCGTTGTCGAGCGCGCTTTCCATCAGGCGACGGACCGATTCATCCTTCTGGCGGCCAGGGGCAGCGCGAGGTAGCTGTTGATCACATCGATCGTTTCCGCAGGCGCGCTCATGTGCGGACAATGACCGGTCGCCTCGAGGAGTCGAAAGGTGTTGCTGGGAATTTCGCGCGCGAGGAATTCGCCCGCCGAGAGAGGCGCGATTGCATCGTCGCTGCACTGCATGATCAATGACGGCACCTTCAACTTCGCAAAATCAGCCCGGTTATCGGAAAGGAAAGTGAGCTGGGCGAAGCGCCGCGCGATCTTCGGATCGGTCGAGCAAAAGCTTTGCTCGAGTTCCGTCGTCAGGCTGGGCTGTTCGGGATTTTTCATCACCGCGGGCGCGAGGAAGCTGGCCCAGCCGAGATAATTTTTATCCATCATCTCGAGCAAGCCTTCGATATCGGCGCGCTCGAACCCGCCGATGTAAGGCGGGTCATTGATGTAGGAAGCGGAAGGGCCAACGAACAGGAGCCGCTCAAAGCGCTCCGGCGCGCGATTCGCGGCCAGGGTGCCGATCACGCTGCTGACGGAGTGGCCGACGAAGATGGCGTCCCGCAGGTCGAGCGCATCGCAGATCTCGAGCACATCCTGCGCGTAACCATCGAGCGAAGCGTAACGCCGCGGGTCATAAGCACTGAGATCGGATTTGCCCGAGCCGACATAATCGAAGAGCACCACCTGGTAGCGCCGGGCGAAAGCAGGCGCGACGAAGCGCCACATGTTTTGATCGCAACCAAAGCCATGAGCAAAGATCATTGCCTGGCCCGAGCCGCTCACCTGGACATTATTTCGCCGCCGCACATCGGAAGACACTCCCGAATTTTACGCCGCGGCCGGAGCAACCGCAGCAGAAAGTTTTTCAGCGGAGCAAAATGCGACCTTTCCTCGGTTACAGAGGAAGGGGAGCCGCAGGCTTGGCGTCGGAGAAGACTCGAGCATGTCGGCGTCATCGAAGGCGCCGACACGCGCAGCGGATCGGGTGAAGACCGGCCAGCGCGACGCGGACAAGCTGGCGCGACTGTTGCGGGCGGGTGAATTGACCGCAGTTTATGTTCCCGAAGCGCGGGGTGAAGCGACCCGGCTTTTGCCGCGCCTGGACCGATGCGGTGGTTGCGACGCAAGGTCGACGCGCCGGAAGCGCGCCGGACTTACGGGCGGCG
>DASXDC010000002.1:0-6231 GCA_036490855.1 Chthoniobacterales bacterium | reverse complement strand
GATCTGTTGTAAACAGGAGCTGCTCCTCGCGGTCGTGGGCGGAGTTTTCGTGATCGAAGCGGTTTCCGTCATCCTCCAGGTGATGAGTTTTAAGCTCACCGGCAAACGGCTTTTCGCCATGTCGCCGATCCATCATCACTTTGAGCTCAGCGGATGGAAGGAGAATACCGTCATCGTTAGGTTTTGGATCCTCTCGATCATCTTCGCCCTTCTCGGCCTCGCCACTTTGAAACTGCGATGACGCCGCCCGATTACAAAAACAAAAATGTCGCCGTTCTCGGTGCGGGCCGGAGCGGAAAAGCGGCCGCGCTTCTCCTCGCCGAGGAAGGAGCGAAGGTGACGATGCTCGACAGCGCGCCGGAAGAGAAACTGGCCGGCCTCGAACCGCTGCGCGCGAAAGGCGTTTATCTGCTTTGCGGTCCGCTCGCGGAGGAAGACCCGGCGGTTTACGACCTCGGCGTTTACAGCCCGGGGATCGACCCGGAACTGGCGCTGGCGCGCAATTTTTCCCGCAAGAATATCCCGACGATTGGCGAACTCGAGCTCGGGTGGCAGTTTTGCAAAGTGCCGGTCATCGGCATCACCGGCACGAACGGCAAGACGACGACTACCGAGCTGATCTCGGTCATGCTCAACGCCTGCGGCCAGCGCACCGTCGCCTGCGGCAATATCGGAAGGCCGCTCGTCGAAGCGGCGCGCGAGAGCGACGATCTCGCCCTCCTGACAGTCGAGGTAAGCTCCTTCCAACTCGAGACCATTCGCGACTTTCATCCCGAAATCAGCGTCTGGCTCAACTTCGCGCCCGACCATCTCGATCGTTATCCGTCGATCCGCGAATATCGCGCCGCCAAGCTGCGCATTTTCGAGAACCAGACGCCTAACGACACCGCGGTCATCAACGCGGCGGAGAATCTGCCCGGCCTCGAGGCGCAGATCACCACCTTTAGCGCCTGGACGAACGAAGGTGACTTTTCGTTAGGCGACGGCTGGATCAAGTTCCACCAGCAGCCGATCCTCAACCTCGCGGAAGCGCAGCTGCGCGGGCCGCACAACGCCGAGAACATGATGGCCGCGCTCGCGGTCGGCCGGGCCCGCGGCCTCAGCTTCGAAGAAATGGCGCCGCCGCTCTGCGCTTATCGCGCCCAATTGCACCGCCTCGAATTGATCCGCAGCATTGGCGGCGTCGATTACGTGAATGATTCGAAGGCAACCAACCTCGACGCCCTCGAGAAAGCGCTCCTCAGCGCGACCAAAACGGTCGTTCTCATCGCCGGCGGGAAGGACAAGGGCTTCGCCTTTGACTCGATCGCCCCGCTCGTCGCGCGCAAGGTGCGGCGCGCCGTGCTCATCGGCGAGATCGCGGGCCGCATCGCGCATGACTGGCGGGAGGCGACGGAATGCGAGCTCGCCTCGTCGTTAGGCGAAGCGATCGAACGCGCCCAGGCTATCGCTCATTCCGGTGAGACGGTTCTCTTTTCTCCCGGCACCTCCTCTTTCGACATGTTCAAGAGTTACGCCGATCGCGGCGACCAATTCCGCGCCCTCGTGCGCGGCCTGCCTGAAACCCGACTATGAAAATGCCCACCATCCTGAAACCAAAAAAACTCAGCGCCTCGACTGCGCGCCGCTCACGCGCCCTCGGTCTGCCCGACGCGATGGATTATGAGGAGATGTCGGAGCCGAACATGAAACTGTCGCGCGCTCTCCTCATCGTGCTCGTTCTCCACATTGTGGCGGTCGCCGGGATCGTCGCCTTCAACACGATCAAGACTCGCGAAGAGATGAACACCGGCTCTTTGGAAACCGCCGCCGCCGCGCCCGCGAGCAGCGAGCACGAGCCGGAGGATGCGCCGGCCGCCGCCGCGGCCGAGAAGCCAGCCGCGGTCGAGCCTAACGAGGTGACGAAAGTTGCGGCCCGGATGGAAACCAAAACGCCGGAGAAAAGTCTCGAGCATTCCAAGTCCGCCATCACCACGCCTTCGATTCCGGATTCGGGCCAGATCTACGAGGTGAAGAAAGGAGAGAACCCGGTCACGATCGCGCGCCATCTCCACGTCAACTACGACGCGCTCCTCGAGCTCAACCAGATCGAGGACCCGAGGAAATTACAGATCGGGCAGAAGCTTCACATTCCCGAGCGTAGCGCCACCTCGAAACATAAGTCGGACTAACGAATGGGAGCCGGAATCACTGCGCCTCACCCCGGGAGAAGCGATGCGCTCGCCCTCTCGATCGAAAGGAACGGCCACAAGTCTAACGAACCTACCTGATGCATCGCAAGAGCGCCTACATCATGTTTCTGGCCGTCCTGGGATTGCTCGCAATCGGTATCGTGATTCTCTTCAGCACCGGCGCCTTCGCGCGCGACAGCCACGGCGACGTCTACTTTTTCGTCCGGAAACATGCCCTCTGGCTCGGGATCGGCATGATCGCCTGCGCGGTGGCGGCGCTGGTCGATTACCATTTCTGGCAGCGCACCTGGTATGTCTGGTTTGGCCTTGCCCTGATCGGACTGACGCTCTGTTTTCTTCCGCCCTTCCGGCACAAGATCAATGGTTCCTGGCGCTGGCTGCAGTTTCATCAGTTCACCTGTCAACCGTCGGAGTTTGCCAAGATCGCGACGGTTTTTTTTCTCGGCTGGTGGTTCTCCCGCTACGAAGGAGAGAGCAGGCAGCTCTGGCGTGGTTTTCTTCTGCCGATGGCGGTCGTTAGTCTCCTCATCTCGCTCATCATCACCGAGGTCGATCTGGGAACGACCGTCCTGATCGGCGCGACGACGCTGGTGATCATGTTCGTCGCCGGGACCAACCTTGTCTTCCTCGCCACGCTGTCGTTAGGCGGAGTCGGCGCGATCCTCTACCTCGCGACTCACATTTCGGAGCGCAACAGCCGGCTGCTGGCTTTCCTCCACCCCGAGCAATACAAACTGACCGCCGGCCATCAGCAGATGCAGGCCCTGATCGCCTGGGGCAGCGGCGGAATCGACGGCCTCGGCCTCGGGAATGGCCGGCAAAAATTCGCCTACCTTCCCTTCGCCCACACCGATTTTATCTTTCCGATCATTGGCGAAGAACTCGGCCTTCGGTTCAGCCTCTTGGTCGTCTTTCTCTTCGTCGTCGTGATTGTTTGCGGGATGACGATCGCGCTCCATGCGCGCGATCGTTTCGGGCTCCTCCTCGGGAGCGGGATCGTTTCCCTCATCGCATTCCAGGCCGCGATTAACATCGGAGTCGTGACCTCGCTTTTGCCTAACAAAGGCCTGCCGCTGCCCTTCGTCAGCTATGGCGGCTCGAATCTGGTCGTGGCGCTTTTTGCGGTTGGGCTTCTCTTGAATATCTATCGACAGGGCGTGCTCGAACCTGCGCCGCGCAAGGAGATGGCGATGCGGGTCCGGGTCACGCCCAGAATCTGATGAACGCAGTGATCGCATGTGGAGGAACGGGCGGACATCTCTTTCCCGGGCTGGCCGTGGCGGAGAAACTGCGCGAGCGCGGGCACGAGGTGCTCGTCTTTATTTCCGAGAAGGAGATCGACACTCTCGCGGTCGAGGGACGGTCGGCGGATTTTCGAATCGAGAAGCTGCCGACGATCGCCTTGCCCTCGCCTTTTTCGCCCGCCATCCTCGCGTTCGTTAGGCGTTTCAACGAAAGCCTTTCGCTCTGCCGCGCGATCTTTCGCCAGTTTAATCCCAACGTCGTGCTCGGGATGGGCGGCTTCACTTCGACCGCGCCTGTCCTCGCCGGAAGGATGCGACGCGTTCCGACTTTCATCCACGAGTCGAACGCCTATCCCGGCAAAGCGAACCGCTACACCGCCCGCTTTGTCCGCGCGGTTTTGCTCGGTTTCAAAGAGTGCGCCGCATTTTTTCCGAAGGCGCGGACGGAATGGACCGGCACCCCGATTCGTTCCAGCCTGCGCCGGATCGATCGCGCGGAAGCACTCGTTAGGCTCGGCCTCCAGCCGGACAAAAGGACGCTTCTCGTGATGGGCGGCAGCCAGGGCGCAAGCGGAATCAATCAGGCGCTGATCAAGGCGATGCCGGCGCTGCGCGAACTCGCCCTTCAGGTCATCCATCTCACCGGCAGCCGGGACGCGCGTCTCCTGGAAGATAATTACCGGCGCGAGAATATCCCGGCGCACGTCGCGGCCTTTCATCATCGAATGGAGGAGGTTTACAGCGCGGCCGACCTCGCGATCGCGCGCTCGGGCGCGGCCAGCCTTGCCGAGCTGGCGGCTTTCGCGCTCCCGGCCGTGCTCGTTCCTTATCCTTACGCGGCCGACGATCATCAGACGCGCAATGCCGAGGTTTTCGTGAGGGCAAATGCCGCCGTTCTCGTGAAGGAATCGGAGCTGGCCGGCGATCTTCTTTCCCAAAAGATCCAGGGATTGTTAGGCGAGACCGCCGAACTCCAGGCGATGGCGCAGAAGGCCGAGAGCCTCGCGCCGAAAAATGCCGCCAGTTTGGTCGCAGAAACGATGGAAAGGTACAGTCGTCCCGATGACGCCGTCGCTGCCTGACCTGCCAAAATTTCTGACCGCCGAGCGCCACCCGATTCACCTCATCGGCGTGGCCGGGAGCGGGATGAGCGGCATCGCGGCCCTCCTCGTCGAGCTCGGGCACGATGTCCGCGGTTCGGATCGGGCGCGCACGCTCGAGACGGAGCGATTGCAGCAGCTCGGTCTGCGCTGTTTTTCGCCTCACAATGCGGCGGACGCGGCCGACGCCGAGCTGGTGATTTTTTCCTCCGCGATCAAGGACGACAATCCGATCCTGACCGATGCGCGGGCGCGAGGGGTGCCGACGATTCGCCGCGCAGAAGCGCTGGCTGCGATCATGCAGGGCAAGCGCGGAATTATCATCGCCGGAATGCACGGCAAGACGACGACGGCGGCGATGGCAGCGCATGTCTTGCGCGGCGGCGGGCTGCGTCCGTCGCATTACGTCGGCGCGGAAATTCCGATCCTCGGGAGCAACGCGCACTGGGATCCGCGCGGCGAATATTTCGTCGCGGAAGGTGATGAGAGCGACGGCACCCTGCAGCTTTTCCAACCGGAGCACGCCCTCATCCTCAATCTCGAAGAGGAACATCTCGACTTTTACAAGGACCTGGCGGCGATCGAAGAGGTCTTCGCCAAGTTGCTCCGCCAGACTTCCGGCACCGTCTTTTATTGCGCCGACGATTTGCATGCGCCGCGCGTCTGCGGCGCGCATCCCCGCGCTCTCTCGTATGGTTTCGGGGAACGCGCCCGCTATCGCGCGACCGGTCTGGAGCTGCACGATTTCGCCGCGACTTTTTGCGTGCGGCGCGGCGACGAAAAGCTCGGTGACGCGACCTTGAACGTCCCCGGAAAGCACAATGTGAGCAATGCCCTCGGCGTGATCGCCCTCGCCACCGAGCTGGGGGTGCCGTTTGAGAAAATCGCCAGGTCGTTAGGCACATTTCGCCACGCCCGGCGCCGGTTCGAGATCAAATACCAGAGCGACCGGTTTCTCCTTGTCGATGATTACGCACATCATCCGACCGAGATTCGCGCCACCCTCGCGACCGCGCGCTCCGCCGGTCGGAAGCGCGTCCTCACCATGTTCCAGCCGCATCGTTATTCCCGCACCAAAGCGCTCCAACGCGAATTTGGCGGCGCCTTCGATGACGCCGATCAGGTCGTGATCACCGATGTCTATGCGGCGAGCGAGGCGGCGCTCCCGGGAGTGTCGGGGCAGATAATTGCAGACGCGATTTCGCAGCACGGGCATCGCGCGGTTTCCTATCAACCGCGGCTCGACCGATTGCATGGCGACGTCGGGCGAATGCTGGCGGAAGGCGATCTCGTCCTGAGCCTTGGCGCGGGCAATGTACACGAACAGTTGGCCAAGCTCGCCGCTGAGCTGGTGATTGCGGAACGGCTGAAGGAAATCGTCGGTCCGGAAGGAGACGTCAGGCTCTCCGAGCCGCTGGCCAGGCACACGACCTTGCGCGTCGGCGGACCGGCGCAGTTCTGGGTTGAACCGCGAAGCGAAGAAGCGTTTGCGAAAATCATCCGGTTTTGCCGGCGCGAAAATCTTCCCCTCTTCGTCATCGGTCGCGGTTCGAACCTGCTCGTGCGCGAGGGCGGCATTCGCGGCGTCGTGGTCCATCCGAGCGGCGGCGAGTTCGACAAAGTCGAGGTCTCCGGTTTGGAAGTAACCGCCGGGGCCGGCGCGAAGCTGAAGCAGATCGCCTATGCCGGAAAAGC
>DASXDC010000001.1:0-9404 GCA_036490855.1 Chthoniobacterales bacterium | reverse complement strand
TTGTTAGGCGAACCAGGGTGACCTGCCATTCCGATGAAGATATTGCGTTGCATTCATTCGCTTGATCCGGTGATCGGGGGACCGCTCGAGTCGGTCAAACAATCGTCGCGCATTCTTGCGCAACGCGGACACGAAGTGGAGGTCGTCTCGCTCGATGCGCCCAATCGTCCCTGGCTTCAGGATTTTCCTGCGACCGTGCACGCGCTCGGTCCGGGGCGAGGCAGTTACGGTTATGCGCCCCGTTTCCTGCCCTGGCTGAAAGAACATCGCGCGCGGTTCGATGCCGCGGTCGTTCATGGCATCTGGCAATACAACAGCTTCGGCGTCTGGCGCGCGCTGCACGGAAGCGCCACGCCGTATTTTGTTTTTCCGCACGGCATGCTCGACCCGTGGTTCAACCGCACCTATCCGCTCAAGCATCTCAAGAAATTGCTCTACTGGCCGTGGGCCGAATATCGCGTCCTGCGAGATGCGCGCGCGGTCCTTTTTACGTCGGAGGAAGAACGGCGGCTGGCGCGGGGATCGTTCGCGCTCTATCGCTGCCGCGAAGTGGTGGTGAACTACGGGACTGCCGCGCCCGAGACGGATCTGCCAGCTGCGAAAGAGGAATTTCTCAACCGCTTCCCGGAGCTGCGCGGGAAGGATTTCCTTCTCTTTCTCGGACGACTCCATGAGAAAAAGGGATGCGAGGAACTCATCCATGTGCTCGCGGAAAGGAACGCGGACCACCTCGTTTTCGCCGGCCCCTCTGCGAACCAGAGTTATCTTGAACGGTTGAAAAGCCTAACGAGCGCGCTTGGCTGCAACGGTCGGATCACTTTCGCCGGCATGCTAACCGGCAAGCTGAAGTGGGGCGCGTTCGCTTCCGCGTCCGCCTTCATCCTTCCCTCGCATCAGGAAAACTTCGGGATCGCGGTCGCGGAAGCACTCGCCTGCGGCATCCCAGTGCTGATCTCGAACAAAGTAAATATTTGGCGCGAGATCGTGGAGGACGGCTGCGGGTTGGCCGAAGAAGATGATCTGGCCGGAACGCGTCGCCTGCTCGCGCGCTGGGCGGCGACCTCGCCCCCTGAGCGAAGAGCGATGAGCGCGAAGGCGCGAGATTGTTTCGCGAGGCGCTTCGAGATTAACCGGGCAGTCGATTCATTTCTGCACGTTCTGCAGGATCCAGCCTTGGCCGGATGAAAATCACGATTGTGCTTGGCGCCTTTTTTCCGGTGCCGCCGCTCCTCGGTGGAGCGGTCGAGAAAGTCTGGTTTGCGCTCGGAAAGGAGTTCGTTAGGCGCGGTCATGAGGTGACGCAGATCTCGCGGGCCTATTCCGGACTACCGGCGACGGAAGTGATCGACGGCGTCCGGCATATTCGGAAGCAGGGCGCGTCGCAGCCGACGTCGATCGTTAGGCTAAAATGGCTTGACCTTCTCTACTCACTCCGGGTCCGGCGCGTTTTGCCGATCGCAGATATCCTGGTCACGAACAGTTTTTGGCTGCCGATGCTCGTCCGGAATCGGAAGCACGGATTGATTTACGTGCACGTGCAGCGCGGGCCGAAAGGCCAGATGCGCTGGTATTCCCACGTCGCGCGGCTCTGCGCCGTCTCGCGCGCGATCGCGAAGGAGATCGTCACCGAGGCGCCGGAACTGGAGAAGAAGGTGCGGGTCATTCCGAACGCGCTGCCTTTTCGTCTCGAGCCGCCAGGCAACGCGCCGCGCGAGCAGACGATGCTGTTTGTCGGCCGCGTCCATCCTGAGAAAGGACTCGAGATTTTTCTCCGCGCGCTCGCGCTTTTGCCGGCGGAAACTTTAGTACCATGGAAGGTGAAAATCGTCGGACCTCATGAGACGGAACTGGGCGGCGGCGGCGGGGATTTTTTGCAACGCATGCAGGAGCTTGGGGCGCATTCCGAGGCGCGGATCGAATGGCATGGGAAGATTTTTGACCCGGATGCACTGGCGGAGGAATACCGGTCCTCGTTAGTCTTCGTCTATCCGTCGATCGCTGAAACGGGCGAAGCGCTGCCGGTGGCGCCGCTCGAGGCGATGGCGCACGGCTGCGCTCCGGTTGTCTCTCTCCTTGCCTGTTTTCGTGACTATATTGCGGATGGGGTGACCGGTTTTGTCTTCGATCATCGCGGCCTGGCGCCGGAGAAGAACCTCGCAACTCGCCTCACCGACCTGCTCCGCCTGGGTCCGGATGGAATTCGACAAATCGGGGTCGCGGCGCGCCGGCAAGCGGCTGACTTCGAAGCCGAAAAAGTCGGGCAACGTTATCTGGACGATTTTGCCGATCTGCTGGAAACTGACGCCTAACGAATGAGGCAGCCGCTGAAAAACGTCGACGCCAGTCAGGCTTCGCAGTTCGACTCGCCCTGGTCGATGAACGAACGAGTCCTCCGGGTGCTCTGGGAATTCTGTTGGTTCGTCTTTTGCATCTGGACGCCGAAGCCTGCCAATCGGTGGCGGCTCTTTTGGTTAGGCATATTCGACGCGAAAATTCACGGCACGCCCTTCGTGCATCAGCGAGCGCGGATCGCGGTGCCGTGGAACCTGACCTTGCACGATCGTGCCTGCCTCGGTGACCGCGCGAACGCCTACAGTCTCGGAGAAATTGAGATCGGGCCGCGCGCGGTCGTTGCCCAAGAGGTCTACCTCAGCACCGGGACGCATGATTTTGAGCATGCTGCAATGCCGCTCGCCGTCGCCAAGATCACCATTGCGGAAGATGCGTTTGTCGGCGCGCGCGCCTTTATTCTGCCGGGGGTGACGATTGGTGCGCGGGCGATTGTCGGCGCCTGCTCAGTCGTGACAGAAGATGTGCCGGCGGACACGATTGCGGCGGGAAATCCCTGCCGGCTCTTGCGCGCGCGATCGTCTTCCGTCAGTGCCGACTAGGGGCGGCGGAAGCGGACGGCGAGCTGAGTGAGGAGTCTGTTCGTTAGGGCATCGGGCAGGCGATGGCTCAGGTTTTCCACACCTTCGACGAGCAGCCGCGGGACGTGCCGGAGCAGAAATTCCGTTTTCATATGCCCGCTCGTGAGCGGGTTGGTGGAGAGCGTGAGTTTTTCCAGGACGAGGCCGGCCCGCGCGGCGAGCAGCTCTACTTCCTCGGGATGGAGAAGGAAAATATGACCGTCGGCATCGGGCTTGAATTGGACTGACTCGTAAGCGGCCGGGTCTGACGACTCGGAAAACTTCGGCAATTTGTTGCGAAAATAAGCGCCGTTAGGCGTGGTCATGATGATGTAGCCGCCGGGGCGGACCAACTGCGCGACGCGCGCCAGAAGTTGATCGGGATGCGCAGTGTGCTCGATCACTTCCGTGATGAGGACGCCGTCGAAGGAAGTGGGCAGATCGACATTGAAGGCATTTCCGGGCACAAAGTGAATTGTGCCGAATTCCTGTTTCAGCCGCACGTAATCGGCCAGCTCGGCGCGCATATCGTTCCAGGTTACTTCGTAGCCGATCTCCGCGAGGGCGATGGAAAAATTTCCCTGGGCGGCGGCGATATCGAGAATCGTCGCGCCGGGCGCCAGAACTTCCGTGACAAGGCGAAAGGTGGCGCGACGACGCTGATCGTAAGCGTAGACATAGCCGCGATTCGCGGCCCGGCCGTAGACTTCCTCGAGGTCGTAGCGGTAGGAAGCCCTCCACGATGCCGGCCAATGATCTTCGGGTTCGATGCGCTTCAAGAGAGGTTGCAGGAATGATCCGTTTAGAAGCCTGGCCGATGCAGACTGACGGAAGGTGGCGTGCGCATGCAAATTTCGACTGGCTTCAGCCTAACAGACTGGCCGGCGCTCGGATACAAAACTCTCGCCTCTCGAAGAGAGCGCGCGGCATGAAAGAGGCGGATTCTTTTCTATTCAGCGGGCGTTGTTCGTGCTGAGATTCTGAGGGTGCTCTTCCGCCGTGGATAAACCAAGCGCCCCTGTGGCCGTCTCGGTCATCGTTCCGATCAAGAATGAGGCGAAGAACCTTTCGCGCTGCCTAGGCTCGATTGCTTGGGCGGACGAGATTTTCGTGGTCGATTCGCAAAGCAGCGACGGCTCACAGCGAATCGCAGAGGAATTCGGCGCGCGCGTGGTGCAATTTGAATTCAACGGCACCTGGCCGAAAAAGAAAAACTGGGCGCTGGAGCATCTGCCATTTCGTAACGATTGGGTTTTCGTTTTGGATGCCGACGAAGTTCTGCCGCCGGGAGCGGAAGCGGAATTTCGTGCCGCAATCGCGGGCGCAGGGGAGACGGCGGGATTTTGGATCAACCGCCGTTTCATGTTCATGGGGCGCTGGCTGCGGCACGCATATTATCCAAATTGGAACCTGCGTCTTTTCCGGCATTCGTTAGGCCGTTACGAGAAGCTGACGAGTATCGCGACCGCGAGCGGCGACAACGAAGTGCATGAGCATGTCGTGGTGCAGGGACCAACGGCGCGGCTCCGTTGCGAGATGGATCACTATGCTTTCCCGTCGGTCGAAGTTTTCGTCGAGAAGCACAATCGTTATTCCAATTGGGAAGCACGGGTGGCGCTGGCGGAGGAAAGCGACACAAGCGAACTGCAAAGCGCGCGAGTCGCCCAACGAAGGCGGCTGAAGCGGCTCTCGCAAGGTTTGCCCTTTCGCCCGCTCTTGCGATTCCTTTATGTTTACCTCTGGCAGCGCGGATTTCTCGATGGTCGCGAAGGGTATTACTTCGCGCGCCTCCACGGTTTCTACGAATTCCTTTCGGTCGCGAAAACGCGCGAACTAAAGAAACGTTAAAACTCGGCGCTACCCGGGATGCGGGCGAAGGGGATCACGTCACGAATATTTGCCACGCCGGTGACGAACATCAGCATGCGCTCGAAGCCGAGGCCGAAGCCGGCGTGCGGCACGGTGCCGTAGCGCCGCAGGTCGAGGTACCATTTGTAGTCGGCCAGGTTCATGTTGTGCTGCCGCAGGTTTGCCTGCAAAACATCGAGCCGCTCCTCGCGCTGACTGCCGCCGACGATTTCACCGATGCCCGGCACGAGCAGATCCATCGCCGTCACCGTTTTGCCATCGTCGTTCCGCCGCATATAAAAGGGTTTAATTTCCCTGGGATAGTTGAAGACGGTGAGCGGCGCCTTGAAATGCTTCTCGGTCAGCCAGCGCTCGTGTTCTGATTGCAGGTTAAGCCCGTACTCGACGGGAAACTCGAACTTCTCGCCACTCGAGCGCAGCAGCTCGACCGCATCCGTGTAACTGAGCCGCTGAAACGGTCGCCCGGTCACAAATTCGAGACGCGCGAGCAATTCCCGGTCGACGAATTTTGCGAAGAGCCCGAGCTCGTCAGGGCAATGATCGCGAATATCCTTCACGAGGTATTTCACGAGCTCCTCCGCCAGGTCCATGTCGCCCTCGAGATCACAGAACGCCATCTCCGGCTCGATCATCCAAAATTCGTTCGCGTGTCGGGAAGTGTTGGAGTTCTCCGCCCGGAAAGTCGGGCCAAAGGTATAGACTTTGCCAAGCGCGCAGGCGAAGGCTTCGGCTTCCAGTTGTCCGCTGACCGTCAAATAAGTGGAGCGCGCAAAGAAATCCTTTGCGCGATCGATTTCGCCGTTAGGCAAACGCGGCGGATTTTTTTCATCGAGCGTCGTGACACGAAATAATTCGCCGGCGCCTTCGCAATCGCTCCCGGTAATAATCGGCGTGTGCACGTAAACGAAGCCGCGTTCCTGAAAAAACTGGTGGATGGCAAAGGCGAGCCGGCTGCGGACCCGAAAGACGCAGCCGAACAGATTGGAGCGCGGCCGAAGGTGAGCGATCTCGCGCAGGAATTCCGGCGTGTGTCCTTTCTTCTGCAGCGGATAGGTGTCGTCGGAGGAACCGACGATATCGATCGAATCGGCGACAACTTCCCAGCTCTGGCCTTTGCCCTGCGAAGGGACGAGGGCGCCGCGGATGGCGATGGAGGCACCGGTGATGAGCCGCTGGACTTCGGCGTAATTCGGGAGCGTACTTTTGGCGATGATCTGCAGGTTGCGCAACGAAGAGCCGTCGTTCAGTTCGATGAACGAGAAATCCTTCGAGTCGCGGCGCGTCCGCACCCAGCCCTGCACCAGCACATCCTCGGCGGGCGCGCTGCCTTGCAGAGCAGCTTTGACGGAAATTGGGTTCGGCATGGGAGGAAGTTTGCCGGACGATCGCGATCTCACAAGTGTGGTTCCGCGTTTGGCGAGACGAGCCGTCGTTGGGACAAATGCTAGAGGTCGCGCCTTTTTGTCCGGCGCTCTTCGAGAATTTCCGCAATGCAGCGCACCATGTCGTCGAGGTGGAATGGATCAGCCACAAAAGAATAGCTGCCAAGAAATCCGACGGAGCCGACCTGGCCGTTCGAGGTCAGACTCGTCAGGCAAACGACCGGCACGTCGTGCAACGATCTGTCGGCGTGGATTTGCTGCGCGATTTCATCTAACTCGAGGTGCGCGGACGCGGCGTCGAGCAGGATTAGGTCGGGTTGAAAATGAAGTGCGGAATGAAGTGCGTTCCGGCTGCGAATTTCCTGCCGGATGAGATAGCGGCCGGTCGCCTGCAAAGCGGAGCCGACGACCGCGGTCAGATGCGGCGCCTGGTCGATCAGAAGAATGCGCTTTGGAAAATCCATCGTCGGACTAACGAGTTTGTGCTGCCTATTTAGCAGCCGGTGTGCCACCACTCGGCCGGCCCCGGGGAAGTGCCCCTTTTTAATCGGGCGGCGTATGCTTAATTGCAGCCTTCCCGTAATGTCGAACCAAGCGAAGAAAAGCGCGCCGGAAGCGAGCTTCGAACAGGCTATGAAACGGCTCGATGAGATCGTCGAGCAGATGGAATGCGGCGAGCTCCCTCTGGAGGAGTTGATCGCGCGTTACGAGGAGGGAATGAAACTGGTGAAGGTCTGTCAGGAGCGCCTCGCCTCAGCTGAGAAGCGTATCGAGATCATCACCCGCAACAGCGCCGGTAAACGGGCCGTAAGAGAATTTACATCTGTCGCCGCGACCGTGGCGGCCGAGCCCGAACCAAAAGGAGAACCCGCTAATGTCGACATCAGTCTCTTCTGAGCCAGCAGCCGCCGACAAACGTCTGCTCGATGGAATCCATTCGCCGGAAGACATCAAGACGCTGCCGGAGGATGATCTTCCACAGCTCGCGCAGGAAGTACGCGATGAGCTTATCCGCGTCCTCTCTCAAACCGGCGGCCATCTCGGCCCGAATCTCGGCGTCGTCGAGCTGACGATCGCGCTCCATCGGGTTTTCAAGACGCCGCACGACAAGTTCGTCTTCGACGTCAGCCACCAGGGCTACGTCCACAAAATGTTTACCGGCCGGCTCGATCGCATTCATACCATGCGGCAGTACGGCGGCCTGAACGGTTTCCTCCTTCGCACCGAGAGCGAACACGATGCCTATGGCGCCGGTCATGCCGGCACCGCGCTTTCCGCTGCGCTCGGGATGGCGGTCGGCCGCGATCTCTCGGGCGGCGATGAGAATGTTGTCGTGGTCGCGGGCGACGCTGCCTTCACCTGCGGGATCAGTTACGAAGCGCTCAACAACGTAAAGTCCCAAACGAAACGCTTCATCGTTGTCCTGAATGATAACGAATGGTCGATCGCGAAAAATGTCGGGGCGATCGCGGCCTACCTGAACAACATCGTGACTAACCCGACCTACGCACATTTGCACGACAAAGCCGGGCGTTTCATCAAGGCGATCGCCGGCCGCGGCGCGCTCAACCTCGCGCACAAGGTCGAGGAAGGTGTAAAAAATCTCCTCCTCCCGAGCGTGATTTTTGAGGAGCTCGGCCTGCGCTACTACGGACCGATCGACGGCCACGACATCCCGCTCCTCACGCGCACTTTTGAGTTTCTTAAGAAACAGGATGAGCCAGTCCTGCTCCACATTCTGACGAAAAAGGGCAAGGGCTATGAGCCGGCCCTGGCCAAGCCGGATAAGTTTCATGGTCTCGGCAAGTATAAAATCGAGAGCGGGGAAACCGCGCCCGCTCCGACGCCAACCTACTCGGAGATTCTGGGCAAGTCGTTAGGCAAGTTTGCCGATACCAATCGCAAGATCGTCGCCATCACCGGCGCAATGCCGAGCGGCACCGGCCTCGGCTTTTTCCAGGCGCAACATCCCGATCGCTACTACGACGTCGGAATCGCGGAAGAGCACGCCGCCCTCTTCGCCTGCGGTCTCGCCAGCCGGGGGCTGAAGCCGTTCCTGACGATTTATTCGACCTTCATGCAACGCGCCTACGACATGATCATCCACGATATCGCGCTGCAGAATTTAAATGTCTGTCTCTGTATGGATCGCGCCGGTCTCAGTGGTGACGACGGTCCCACCCACCACGGTCTTTTCGACATCGGCTACCTCCGCCATGTGCCGAATATCGTGCACATGCAGCCGAAGGATGAAGACGAGTTCGTCGACATGCTCTGGACGATGGTGCACTACAACTCCGGCCCGATCGCAATTCGTTATCCGCGCGGCGCCGGCACCGGGGCGAAGCCGAAAGCCGCTCCGAAGTTGCTCGAGATCGGCAAATCCGAAGTGGTGCAGCATGGTAAGGACGTGGCCATTTTCGGCCTCGGCAACATGTTCGAGATGGCGCAGGAGGCAGCGCAGAAACTCGAGGCGCGAGGCATCTCCGTCGCGCTCATTAACCCGCGCTGGATCAAGCCGCTCGACACCGGCACCCTGGAGTTCTTCGCCCGCAGCGTGCAGGTGCTCTGCACGCTCGAGGATCATGTCCTGCATAATGGGTTTGGCTGCGGCGTGATGGAGCATCTGCATTCGCAGATGATCAACACCCCGGTCGTTCGGATCGGCTGGCCCGATCAGTTTATCGAACACGGCACGATCCCGATTCTGCGCCAGAAACATGGCCTAACGAGCGACGCGCTGGTGGAAAAGGTGTTGCCGCTGCTGAAGAAACAAACCGACAAGGCACGACCGAGCGCGGCCTAGATTCCACCGGCAAATTTAGAGATCGAGATAGGCCGCCAGCGCGCGATCCAGCTCCGCCATAAAATCGGCCGGTGCCATCGCGAGGGGCTCGAGGAGTCGCTTCCGGCTGACCTGGCGGATTCCGGGAGTGATGGCAAAACTAGTCTTCAATTTCGCAACCTCCAGGCGCAAACGCAGCGGCCAAATTTCGGGCGCACGCGAAGAGAGCGGCACGACGACGACGGTCGGCAGAAGCTGATTCTGTTCCGCGTGAGAAACGATAACGCCAGGCCGCGTCTTGCCCATTTCCGGAGGTGCGGCGTCCTCCAGATTGATCCAGACGATCGTGCCGCGCTTCATTTGCGCACGCGACGCGGCGCATGGGCCAGCGGGGCCGATTCCCATTCCTCGAAATCGGCTCGCTCCGCCTCATTTTCCAGGAGCAGGCGTTGATAAGTT